>JAFWBQ010000019.1 GCA_017507125.1 Lentisphaeria bacterium | reverse complement strand
TGCGTGGCGTCTACCCTGCCGACTGCATCGTGAAGGCCACCAATACCATCGTTGAGAGAAAGGAAAATGCGTAATGAAATACATTGTTGTGAACACCCCGTCAGAAGCAGCGATCACGAGTATGGCACCGTCCATCTGAGCAGCACCGGTGATCATATTCTTCACATAGTCAGCGTGTCCAGGGCAGTCCACGTGAGCATAGTGACGATTTTCGGTCTGATATTCAACGTGAGAGGTATTGATCGTGATTCCACGAGCCTTTTCCTCCGGGGCATTATCGATTTCATCATATTTGCGGACTTCGCCACCATAGAGGCCGTTCAGCACCATGGTGATAGCGGCGGTAAGAGTAGTCTTACCGTGGTCAACGTGGCCGATAGTACCGATGTTGACGTGGGGCTTGGTTCTCTCGAAAGTTTCCTTAGCCATTTTTTCCTCCTGATCGGATTGTTGCTTTTAGGTTATAGTTTATTCTCATATTTCAAACCGGACATTACTCCGGTTAGCCACCTGCGCGGCGCCACCTTTTTTGGTCTGCCGGTTCTGTTCAGAAGCATTCACCCCCCTTCAGAAGCGTTCACTCCTTTTCAGAACCCTTTTGCAACACCCACTCTTTTTTCAGATCCCGGAATTTTCAGTCTTTCAACCTTCCGGAATATCTCAGGTGATGCGCCGTATTTATCAGCAAACCGCATCCGGCTTATACAGTCATCGCCATAAACAGTTCATGAACCCCATCCGGGCAGTTTTCTCTTGCAAGATCTGCTTTTCCGGAATCGCGGGTTCACTTGAATTTCTTCAAAAGCGTCTGAGCGACAACTTCCAGAGTGAAAAATGGAGCCTACATCCGGACTTGAACCGGAGACCTCATCCTTACCAAGGATGTGCTCTACCGACTGAGCTATGTAGGCTTATTAATTCCACTTGAACACTTAATAAATGGTACTCGAGAGGGGACTTGAACCCCTAAGGATTGCTCCATATGGACCTCAACCATACGCGTCTGCCAGTTCCGCCACCCGAGCACTTTGTGTGTTTTTCGAACTGCGATTCACATCGCTGTCCTGAAACATGTTTATAATATATCACTCAATTGAGACTTTTCAAGTGGAATTTTGATAATTTTTAAACTTTTTTTTCAAAATTCTCCCTTTTTTCACTTCAATTCAGCTTTTTGCTTATGAAAAACCCCTCCGGATACGCCGGAGGAAAGGTATTTTTCAGCTGAGAGCAGCGCCATTTGGTACTTTCCGGTTTCCTTGCGGGCGCCATAAAGCCGGAATAGCTCACTTCAATATTCTCTTTTTCAACTTCACAGCCGTTGATCTCAAGGTTCATGAAGGCTTCTCCGCCCTGGGGGACGTCAAACACATAGAATCGGCAATCGCCGGGGTGTGCCATTTCAGGATTCTTGCGTTCACCGTTGCCTGCATGACCGAACGGGATCTCTGTAACAGGGATATTATAGCAGGCGTAGTTGTGCCATCCACCGTAGCGGGAGTAGCGCAGCTTCACTTCAGGCACAGATTTGCCGCAGTTGTTGATCCTGATGAAAAGGCGGCTGCTCCGCATACGGTAGGGAATACGCAATGCAAACTCCAGTTCAATGCCCTTTTCTCCTTTGCGGAACTCGTTTTTAAGTTCCACAAGTTCAGGCAGACAGTATATCTCTTTCACGCCGGGGCGTTCACTGTTGGGCATGAAGAGCGCTCCCTTATCCACCATAAAAGGGGTTTCAGCCGGGAGTTCCCAGGGCGTTTCCGAACCGCAGACAAGGCGTACCTGATGCGCCCCGAAAGAAACCTTTTCGCCGGGGGCGATGCGGCGGAAATCAGGGTAGATCTGCACCTGATGGGGGAATCCGGTGTCAATGACCTTTTCCTGAACTTCAGGAGCGGGATTCCGCAGGGCAAGGAAAACCTGTTTCTTTTTCACATTCCGGTGTTCAAAGCCGTAGATTTCCCCGGTATTGGGGTTGCCCCCCACCATCCGGGAGTTTCCTGTAAAGATGGAGTCCGCATTTTTCCGGGCAAACGCAAAGGTCTCTTTGAGGATCTCAACCTGCCACGGCTCAAGGGATTCAGGCTGAAGCGTCATGGGCAGATAGGTTGCTCCGCGCAGCACCGCCCACATACAGGTATCCGCCCAGTCGCCGGGATATTCGCTGAATGGATTGCGCCGGGCATGAGGAAATTCGTGGTTGTCAAAGGCGTCCGGGGGCACAAGGGAGCCATCACGGCGCAGTTCGATATAGTACATAAGGTCCCGGTGGTTGGCGGCGGCGGCACGCTGGGTCAGCGCCGGGAAGGTTGAATATTCGGAGTCCCCGGAGTCTGCAAGAAAAACGTGATTCACGCTCATGAGCCACCAGGGAGAAGGCCACCAGCCGTTTCGGATCACCACATCAGGGTTCACCTGACGCATAGCATCGCTGATGCGGATCATGGCATCAATGCTTCCCTCGCGCACATGGTCGCGAGTAGGATATTTTTCAACAAATTCAGGGGAAACGGCGCAGTCGTTGTCCCAGTCTATCTTGAAGTGGACAGCGCCGTACTCCGGAGATGCAAGTTCACAAAAGCGTTTTCTCACAGCCTCTTCAAATGCAGGGTCAAGCAGGACGCCGTAGTTATCGCCGCAGTAGGCAGAACTTTCTCCTGCCCCCACGAAGAATCCCTGACTTCTGAGATAATCAGGATCATACCCCATGGGACCGTTGTGGGAGACCCAGAGTGAAAGTTCAGCGCCTCTTTCACGGAAGAGCGCCCCCACCTTCTTGAGTCCGGTGTTGCCGCCGAAGGACTTTTTGGCGCCGAAAATGGAGCGGCGGTCATGCCATCCTGCATCAAGGGTATAGATCTCAGGGGTGATCCCCAGAGCGGAAAAGGCGTTGACCAGACTGGTGTAGTTGCCTGCATTCACATCGTACTCGTAGTTTCCAAGATAGGGGTCGCTCCAGAAGGAGCAGAAGGAAACAAGAGGCTTTTTCAGAGCAGGGATACGGATCGTATCAAGATAGGTATAAAAGAGTTCTTCAGGATCTTTGCCCATTCCGGTAACGGCACGGCAGGTGCGGATACAGTTTTCTTTCCACACCGGGTGCTGACGCAAAGTATAGGTCCCCTCCTCATTCACAGTGTTGAAGGCGGCGGGGTGTTCGATACCTGCAAAAAGTTTTTTACCCATGACAGGATAGCCGCATCCGGGCATGAGTCCCCCCCCCTCCTCTTCTGCGCCGGGACGGCCCGTAAGGGCACCGGAAACCATATAGCCCCGGCGCTTCATGCCCCCTGCGGGGATCTTCTGGCACTCAAGTTCCACATAGTCAGGCGTGGGGAGGTCGGAACTGCTTTTGAGGGTCAGCTCCTTAAAGAACCAATCCCCCTTCCCCGGAGTCACTTTAAGCTCAAATTCGATACCTCTGTCAAGGTAGCAGCATATAAAGGATCTACCGGAGCGTTTCACTTCGCCAACAGGTGTGGCAGCTTCAATACGTTCACCGTTGACGGACACAGCAACAGCCGGGAAAGAAAACTTCATCACAGTGCCGTCTGATGCCGTGGCACACAGCTTGTTTTTGAGGATCTGAAGAATCATTTTACACTTTTTCCTTTAATTTACCGATACCGCCGGAAAGCAATACCCTCACTCCGGGGATCAGCATGGATATCAAAAGCAGGGCTCCCGCCATGAAAATGGCGCGGATACCCAGATTATACGCAATCAAACCGCTGACGGCTGAGGCACAGATGCCCCCCGCCACATTGACGCTGGCGGACCAGCCGAAAAAAGTCCCCTTGTGTTCAGGAGAGGTCAGCCTTGAAAGCATGACAAGGAGCATGGGCTGCATCCCCCCTGCCACAAAGTAATAGAAGAAGCGTGCAAAACCCAGTGACCAGATATTAGTGGAGATCCCCTGCCAGGCGGCGCAGGCCGCCGCAATGACCACAACGGGAATGAGCATTTTTTCAGGTGGATATCTGTCGCAGAGAGTTCCGAAACCGAAACCGGCAACAACACCGCCCACAGCGCCGCCGGCGCTGATGATACCGGTATAAAAAGCGGCGCCTTTATCCCCCTGGATCAGCTCCACAAGCATGGCGACGAAGGGCTGATCTATGCGGCGTCCGGCGCCCATGAGCAGAAACATGAGCAATACGGCGATGACGCCGGGAGCCATGATCTCACGGGAGAGCTTCTTCCGCTCCTTGCAGGGGGTGTTTTCAGGACGCTTGAAATTTTCGCGGACCAGAAACTGTATCATGAGTCCGCTTATGGCGTAGAGAAATGAACAACAGAGAAAGGCTGTTGTATAACCCCATATTTCAACAATGACGCCCCCCAGAAGATAGCCTGTCATGTTGCCGCTCCAAACGGCGGTGCTGAGTACGCCCAGCACATATCCGTGGCGCTCAGGAGGAGCGGTACTGACCAGAAGGGTCTGAGCAGGATTGACGGTGCCTGTAAAAAGCGCCGAAAGCGCCCTGAAACCGATGAGCCAGTAGACATCAGGGGAAAAAACCATCAGGGGATAAAACAGGGCAGTTCCGTAACTGGCACGCAGAAGCATAAGTTTTCTGCCGAAACGGTCAGCCAGCATCCCCCACATGAGATTGGCGAGAAAGAGGCTGATGAGACCTGCAAAAGTGAAGACGGCGACCCAGGCTCCCCGCTGGGCATCATCACTGATCCCCAGGGAGTCCTTCATGAAAAGAGGAATGAAGGGACCGCACATCCCGAACCCTGCCAGTGAAAGAAACTGAGAGAGCCAGACGGTCCAGAGATTCCTTTTCCAGTTGATTGCCGCTGTCATGATGTTATTTTTCACCCACGGGGACGGCGGTAGCGGCGCTGAGGGGCGATGAGGTTCGCTCCGGATCCGGGAGAATCGACCACGAAACTTTCAATAAGATTGCTGTGCGTCTTCTCACGCAGGTATTCATAGACCACCATATTTGCCACACCCAGTTTATCTGCGGGCCAGCATTTGGCGGCTTCAATGCAGAAATCGTTGACGCAGAAATCCTTGCCGGAGTCAAGCATTTCATCCAGCTTGGAGTGGATAAGACTCAGGGGATTGCAGCCGTCGAAGTAGGGCATGTAAGTATCATGGGCCTCAAATTCGATCTTATCCCTGCCCATGGTCATGATGGAGGCGGCGGGAACCGGATTGATCCAGTTGATCTTTTCATTTTCAAGGGCAAAGGCGGAGGTCGCAAGATAGAAACCATCCTCTTTGCGTCCCCACATGAGGGGCTGATTGATGCGAATGGCTGAAACAGTGTCAGGCTCCGCCACTGCCAGAGCAAGGGCGGCTATCTCGGATTTCAGATCAAAGCATGCTTCCCCCATGGCACGGCGGAGCAGCTTGCCGGGGGTAAAGGCACGGCGCACCATATTGGCAACGACTTCGGAGGAGTGGACGCAGCGCCCGTCATTCATCACCGGGTAGCCCTCGGCAGGCTTTTCAATGAGGGTGCGGTAGCGGATCCCGTCAGCTTTGTCCTGTTCATAGGCGGAGTTGTAATCAGTTCCTTTAAAACGTCCGGCGGCGCCGTTGGCGCAGTAGATCACCTGTTCATCGTGGGCAAAGAAAGGCTGTGCCCATTGGTCAGAGTCGATTCCGGGAGTACGGCTGTGGGCGATACCCACGGTTCCGGGGAGTTCCAGCACTTCGGGGTAACGGCGCAGCAGTTCCGCAGTGGAACCGATACACTTGATCATGTGGATCTTCCCTTCGTGGATCGTTGCGATACCGTTGTAGTGTCCGCCGCCGAGAGCCTCCTGACTTTCAAGCATACGGAAAAGGATGGGGGCGGCGGCTTTTCTGCCGGCATAGGCTGCCATGTTGCACATTTTCTGCGATGATCTCCATACAGTCCTGAAAACAATTCAATAATAAACGCAAAGAGTTCCGGACTGCAAAAAACTCTTCTTTTGAGGCAATGGGAAAGTGTTTTTAAAATCGCCTCTTTTCTCTAAAAAAAAGCCCCCGGCCTTTGAAACCGGAGGATTTCAAACAAATGACAAAGATTACTTAAGAACCTTGGCAGTGCATTTGTCATAGTCAGCTTTACAAACAAAAGCAGTGAGGGGACGTTTGTCAGCAGTTTCACCCTTGAAAGCATAACGGGCACGTTTTTCTTCGCCATAAACTTTCTTTCCGATAACTTCGGCTTTGACTTTGGCTTTAGCCTTGACATCGTAGAATTCCCACTTCATTTTCAAATCTCCTAAAACTTTTACATTTAGCCGGGAACAGCGAATCTGTCCCCCCTCGTAAAATAAAGTATACTCTCTTTTTTAAAATTTCAAGGGCAAAATCCGGAAATATTTAATTTTTTTTAAAAAAAGTTGTATTTTCTTTAATTTGACCTTGTTTCAGACGATTTACAACTTATTTGCTTCCGGAGCGCTCCCATCTCTCAAAGAAATCTTTTTCCTGATTTTTCGGGTCCGCAGGAAACAGCGACCGGGCACCGGCAAGATGTTTGCGTGCAAGATCCATATTCCCCTTATGACAGGCAACAAGAGCCATACGCCTGTGGGCAGCCGGACGGGCAGGAACAAGTTCAAGAGAACGTTTGAAAAGTTTTTCAGCATTGTCGATATCACCGGTGTGCAGAAAAAAATCTCCTGCCATTTCAAGACCATAAGGTGATCCGGGACGGAGTTGGCAAAACCGGTCAAGAAGTCTCATGACCTTGAGAGGTTCGGGAGCCATAACACCCCCCTCCGGATTCCGGGGGCGCAGAGTGAGTTCAAGCTCTTCAAATGCCGCTTCGCTCTGCAGCCAGCGCAGATTGGTATAAAAACCCGCAACACCGATAAGGAGTGCTCCGGCAACGGCGGCCCCCCTGAGATATCCTGTTCCGGCTGAGGCAGAAGGCTCCAACTCCTCCTGAGACGCAGGCAGCAGGGCAAGGGCCCCTGCGGCACAGCAGATCATGGAGGCAGGAATGGCATCGTTCAGCTCCATGAGAGAGTGGAGCAGAAAAGCCGCAGCGCCCAAACGCCCCCAGCGGAGTACGGCATCCTCCTCTTTTGCCCGGAAAAGTTCAAAAAGCAGCACGGCAAGAGCGCCCAGGGCAATGAGTCCTGAGAAAAGGCCTGCGTGGACGGCAAAGTTGGCGACAAAATTGTGGGGGGAACGGGCGGCTTCATCGGAGCTGCTCCGTTTCAGCTGCATGTGACGGTGAAAAAACTCTCCCCAACCGGCTCCGGCAAGAGGATGCTCACTGCAGATAATGGCGGAACTGCGTAAATAATCCAGACGCTCGGCGCCGGAAAGGAGTCCCCGCCCTGAACGCTGCATCACAATAAAAGCACCGGCAAGGAGAAAAAGTGCCGCTGCAAGTGTCACTGCCTTGTAAATTTTCTTCACTTTGACTTTGAAGAAGAAAAAAAGCACCGCAGTACCGAAAGCGCAGAGCCATGCGCCCCGGCTCCGGGTCATAAGAAGCGCCGGTATCAGAAGTCCGCCAGCGGCAGCGGTGAAAAGCACCAGTGAAACTCTGACGGGTTCAAAACGTTTTGCCCAGCTTTGAACAACAGCAAGCGTCAGGGGAATACCCAGCAAAAGAAATCCGGCATAGGTATTGCAGGAGCCGAGTGAAGCAAAGACCCGGCTGTCCATGATCCTGATTTCCATGACCGGCGAGATATCAATACCCGCCTCACGCTGCCTGCGGATCATTTCCTGCATTTCCTCAAAGCCCCAGAAATACTGGCGCCATGCGTCGATGCCTGTTACAAGGACACCGGCGGCAAGAGCGTGGAGCGCCATTTTTTTCCAGCAGGGGGCAGCAGAAAAGATCCACCAGGCACTCAGAACAAAAGCACCGATGCCGAACCAGTGTGCCACATTGACAGAAACATAGTCGGCATTGGTTCCGCTCAGGATGCCGGGAAGCGCGGCAAGAGGCAGCAGTATGCCCCAGAAAAGAGCGGTCAGCCCTCCGGGAGAACGCCACCGGGGCGCCGGAAAAAGAAGTACACTTGCTCCCAGCAGCAGCGCGCCGATGACCCCGGCAAAGTGAGGCGGCCATGATATGACCAGCAAAGTCAGAAGATCCTCCGGGAACATGGGGGGCTGCTCAGGCATGGTGCCGAGAGTACCGAACTTCAGGGGCAGCAGAAAAAAAAGAGTGGTCAGCCACCAGCCTGCTATGCGCTGACCGAAACTCCTCATTTGGCAAACACCACGGTCCGTCTGCCGGAAACGATCACACGGTGTTCCAGATGGAACTGCACGGCACGGGTGAGCACACGGCGCTCAATATCCCTGCCCAGATCCCGAAGGTCTTCAGGAGTGCTTTCATGGGTGATGCGTTCAACAGCCTGCTCAATAATGGGGCCTTCATCCAGATCGACAGTGGCGTAGTGAGCCGTGGCGCCGATCATTTTCACGCCCCGCTCCCACGCCTGCAAATAGGGGTTGCCCCCTTGAAAAGCGGGAAGAAAGGCATGGTGGATGTTGATGATCCTGCCGGGATAGGCGTTGATGACCCTTTCAGAGAGGACGCGCATATATCGTGCCAGCACCACAAGGTCGATGTGGTGGCGTTTGAAAAGTTCAAGGAGGGCGTTTTCCTGATCGGGATCACCGCTCCGGGGGGTGGGCAGACAGTAGTAAGGAACCCGGAATCGGTCAGCGACCTCTTCAAGATCAGGATGATTTCCCACGGCAACCACCACTTTGCCTCCCAGATTTCCCTCTTCGGAGCGCATGAGCAGATCGTAGAAGCAGTGTGAAGTCTTGGAAACAAGCACCGCCACATTCTGCCTGTCACCGTTGTAGTAGACAGACCACTTCAGTTCCAGCTTATCCGCAAGGAGCTGAAACTGCCCCTCAAGGTCGCTGCGGGTGATGTCGGCGGGGAGTTCAACGGCTATACGCATGAAGTAGGCGTTTTCCCGGACATCGGTATACTGACGGCACTCAAGGATATTCAAGGCCCGCTGATAGAAAAAAGTGGTTGTTTCCGCAAGAATCCCCTTCCGGTCTGCGGTACTTATAAGAAAAATTGCCTGTCGCATTGTCAAATCACCTCAAATGTTTATCTCTCTCAACCGATATCAGCTCCGGCGGGAACATCTCCGTCAACGGTCACAAGGCGCAGCTCTTTGCCGAACTTGGCGGCAAGAAGCATGCCCCGTGATTCAGCCCCGCGGATGGTGGCAGGCTGAAGGTTGGAAACCACAACGATGGTCTTGCCCATGATCTCTTCAGGGGTGTAATACTTTGCCACACCTGCCACAAGGGGTCTGGGTTCGGCTTCACCGATATCGATCTTCAGCTTCAACAGCTTGTCGGCGCCCTCAAGTTTTTCGGCAGCGACAACTCTGGCGGTTTTGAGCTTCACCTTGCAGAACTGGTCAATGGTGACAAGTTCAACGGCTTCAGGAGCGGGAGCGGCGGCTTTTGCTTTTTCTTTCTTTTCAGCTTTGGAACAGGGAGCGGCAGGGGCCTCTTCCTCCTGGATCCGGGGGAAGAGGGGGGCAACTTCCTGAACGGTGCGTCCGGCGGGGTCGGGGCAGTTTCCTGAGAGCAGATCGCCGATGGTGAGAAGTTCATCGCCGCCGCCCAGAGCTTTCTGGAGTTCCGCCATCTTGCCGGGCATCACAGGAGCAAGGAGCACAGCCAGTTTACGGAGATTTGCCGCCACCGTATAAAGTACGGTATTCAAGTGGGCAATATCATTGTTCTTCGCCAGCGCCCAGGGGGCGCACTGCTCAACGTAACGGTTTCCGGCGCGGACAGCGCTCAGCACGGCGGCGATGCCCTGATCGAGTTTCATGGATTCAAGGCAGCTTTTCATGCCGCTGACAGCAGCTTCCACGGCGGAATTGAACTCTTCTTCATTGCCGGTGGGTTCACCGGGAGCGGGAATGGCGCCGCCGGCGCGCAGCGTCAGTTTCACCACACGGGAGAGCAGATTGCCCAGATCGTTGGCAAGGTCGCTGTTGTAGCGGCGCATAAGAGCTTCGCGGGTGAAAGAGGCGTCGTTGCCCAGAGTCATCTCAGCCATGAGGAAGTAACGGAACGCGTCCACACCCACAATGCCGATCATTTCCATGGGGTTGACCACGTTGCCCAGAGATTTGCTCATCTTGGTGTTGCCGGTGAGCCACCAGCCGTGGGCGAAAATGCTCCCGGGCATCTCAACGTTCATGGCTTTCAGCATGGTGGGCCAGTAAACAGAGTGGGTGGTGAGGATATCTTTGCCGATGAGCTGGCAGCTGGCGGGCCAGCGGCGGGCGAAAGCGGCGTCATCCCGCCGGTAGCCCACGGCGGAAATATAGTTGATGAGGGCGTCAAACCAGACGTAGCAGACATAATCGCTGTCAAAGGGCAGTTCAATTCCCCATGAAAGACGGGATTTGGGACGGCTGATGCACAAGTCCGCCAGGGGCTGCTTCAAAAATCCCAGCGTCTCATTGGCACGGAAGGCGGGCTGGATGAATTCAGGATGGCTCTTGATGTAGTCGATGAGCCACTCCTGATATTTGGACATGCGGAAGAAGTAGTTGGACTCCTTGAGAGCAGAGACCTCTCTGCCGCAGTCGGGACACTTGCCTTCCACAAGATCTTTTTCGGTGAAGTAGCGTTCACAGCCCACGCAGTACCAGCCGGTGTATTCGGCCTTGTAGATCTCGCCCCGGTCGTAAAGATCCTGGAGGATCTCTTTCACCACATCCTTGTGGCGGGCTTCGGTGGTGCGGATGAAGTCATCGTTGGTGATCCCCAGCTTCTGCCAGAGCTCCTGAAAACGCACCACCGTTTCGTCGGCGTGCTGCTGGGGTGTGACACCGTTTTTGGCGGCGGCATTTTCCACCTTCTGGCCGTGTTCGTCGGTACCGGTGAGAAAGTAGGTATCGTCACCCATGGACCTGTGGAAACAGGCAAGCACATCGGCAAGGATCGTGGTATAAGCATGACCGATATGAGGACGGTCATTGACGTAATAAATGGGAGTGGTCACATAAAATTTTCCGCTCATTCTTTCTGTCTCCTTTCAAAAAATACATTTTATTATTAATATATCACACTTTTACACTCTTGTCAAAAGCAAAAAGAGGTGTTATATTATACAAGTTGGATAAATTTTTATCTTTTATATGAAGTTTTTACTTCAACAAAGTTGTCAGGAGGCTAAAAAAATGACACTTTTTCTCATCGGTCTGGCGATTCTGATCGCCGGGTACTTCACCTACGGAAAACTTGTGGAAAAGATCTTCAGCCCGGATGACCGGCCCACCCCGGCGGTTTCCATGACAGACGGCGTGGATTACGTTCCCATGCCCCAGTGGAAGAATATGCTCATCCAGCTTCTGAACATCGCCGGTATCGGCCCTGTCATCGGTGTCATCATCGGTATCAAGTTCGGGGAACTGGTCTTTCTGCTCATCCCCATCGGCAACATCATCGGCGGCGCCGTTCACGACATGGCGGCGGGCATGATGTCCCTGCGGAGCAAGGGCGCCAATCTGCCCGGACTCATTGAGGAGAACTGCGGAAAAACTTTCGGAAATCTCTTTTCCCTCTTCATGATGATCTGTCTGATGCTGGTGGTGGCGGTCTTCATCAATGTGCCCTCCAATCTCCTGGATGACATGATCTCAGGATTCACCAAGTGCGATCCTCTTCAAAACTGCTACTTCTGGTACGCGGTGGGGGGCGTTTTCCTTTATTACATCATCGCCACCATGTTCCCTGTTGACAAGATCATCGGCAACTGCTATCCCATCTTCGGCGGACTCCTGCTTCTGGGAACCCTTGCCATCTTTGTGAAACTGATGATAGCAGGCATTGCCGATCCCTCCATTCTTCAGGAAAGCGCCGCATTCAAAGCCGGAAAAAGCACCGCACCTGTTCTGCCCATGCTTTTCATCACCATTGCCTGCGGTATCATTTCAGGATTCCACGCCACCCAGTCCCCCATCATCGCCCGCACCATGCGCTCTGAACGTCAGGCCCGGAGCAGCTTCTACGGCATGATGGTTCTTGAAGGCTTCATCGCCATGGTCTGGGCAGCGGCAGCGCTGGCGGTCTTCAACATTCTGCCTGAAACCATGAAACTTGCCGCCCCTGTGGCTCTGGGAAAGATCGTGGACTACTTTCTCGGCACCTGGGTGGGAGGCATCACTGTTCTGAGTGTCATCATCCTTGCCGTTACTTCAGGGGATACCGCTTTGCGGAGCTGCCGTCTGAGTCTTTCTGAAAAGTTCCATATCGACCAGAAACCTCTTCTCAAACGCTTTCTGGTGTGTCTCCCCATGATCGTCATCGTCGCTCTGCTTCTCTGGTGGTCAAATCAGGACGCAAAGAGTTTCAACATGCTCTGGAACTATTTTGCCTGGGCCAATCAGGTCATCGCCGTCTGCACTCTGGTCGCCGCCACGGTCTACCTGAACAAACAGAACAAACCCACTGCCATCACCCTGATCCCCGGACTTTTCATGCTCTTCATCACCTGCACCTATCTTCTGAGTTCCAAGACTCTGGGAGCTCCTGTGGGCTTGAGAGTTCCCCTGAACATCTCATACATCATCGCCGCCGCCTTTGCCTGCTGCGCCGGTGTCTGGGCTGAAATGCGGGGCAGGAAACTTGCCGCAACGCCGAAAAGTGAAAAATGATCCGGAATAAACGCTCCTGCGTCTCCCCCTGCTCTGAATTACGGCAGGGGGATTTTTTTGTTCTGTATTCCATTCATTCTCTTGACAAATACTTTTTTCAGAAGTATAGTAAATAAGCATTTTTTCACCAACAAAAGGAGTATTGTATGAAAAAATTACTGATCGCGGCACTTGCAGTGTCCACCTTCCTCTGCTGCGAAGCTATGCCGGCTTTCGCACCCAAAGCCGTCAGTCCCCGGCGGTACAATGTAGGTAAAAAAGCGGAAATCACCCTGGTCAAAAACGGCAAGGCCGCCTTTGAAGTGGTCGTCCCCCGGAGCGCCGCTCCCATTGCCAAATTCGCCGCTCAGGAGCTGGCAGATTTCATGGGCAGGATCACCAATTCCAAAGTGACCGTCAAAACTGCGCCCACCGGCAAAGTCCCCGCCATTATCGTGGGGGACAAAAAAGCCGCTGCCGCTGCGGGTATCGACCTGAAAAATCTTGACCGTGACGGATTCTTTATCAAGAGCTTCAAAGGCAATGTCATCATCATCGGCAACGATGCCCCCTCCCGCGACGCGGTGAAGCAATCTTTCAAAGAGCGTGGAACCCTGACGGGCGTCTACGATTTCCTTGAACGCTTCGGCGGCGTCAAATTCTACTTCCCCGGCGACATGGGAACCATCGTCCCTGTGAAGAAAAACTGGGAACTCCCCGCCATTGACATCGCAGACCGTCCCGACAGCCAGTACCGTCAGATCTACTGCATCGAGCTGAAAGCCCTCAACAAAAACAAAACGGACTATCTGCCTGAGAGCATGAAAAAGCTGGGCGTGAGCAGAAAGACCAACTTCTATCAGCGCATGAGCACTCTGCGGATCCCCAACTGCCACGGACTTGCCTATCTGGGTCTTGTCCAGAGATTCCGCAAGAGCAACCCTGAATACTTTGCACTCCGGGGCGACGGTTCCCGTATGGACGGAACCCACATCACCGCCCCCAGCACCCGCATGGGACATCTCTGCTTCACCTCTCCTGTGAAAGAGGTGATCTATCAGGATGCAGCCGCATTCCTTCAGGGCAAACCCGCCACCAGCCGCAATGTCCTCATGCCCAATGGCAAAGTCTACTGGAACAGCAATTTCTTCAACCGTCCCTTCTTCAACATCATGCCCAACGACGGCATGTTCGCCTGCCAGTGCCCCAAATGCAAGGCCATCTACGCCAAAGGTCCCCAGGCGGTCTCTGAAATGATCTGGGACTTCAAAATAGACATTGCCGAGCGCCTCACCGCCAACAAGATCCCCGGATACATCACCGTTATGGCATACGCCGAATACAAACGGATCCCCCGGAGAAAGATCCCCTCCAACATGATCGTCCACCTGGCTCTCACCGGTCCCTGGAAAGAGATGAACCCCGCCGCCCAGACCAAAGATATGCAGCTTCTCGCCGACTGGTACAAGAAGCTGGGACAGAAGACCTATCTGTGGACCTATGCCACCAAGTGCGGCAACGCCATCACCGATATCCCCAACTTCACCCCCTATGCTGTGGGCAGTTTCTTCAAAAAGAGCGCTCCCCACTCCTTCGGAACCTTCTTTGAATCCGAAACCGACCACTGGCTTTTCGGCGCCATGAACTTCTATGTTCTCGGCAAAGTCCTCTGGGACAGCAATACCGATGTCAACGCCCTCATGGATGAGCACTACGCTCTCATGTACGGCAAAGCGGCTCCTGTGCTGAAAGAGATCTATCTCACCTGGGAAAAGCACTGGCTCAAAGACATCATGGCCAACATCCGTGAAACCTCCATCGGTCCCCAGGCGGCGCTGCCCTCTCAGTATGACATCTGGAACAAGATCTACTCCCCCGCTGAGATCAAGCGCATCGAAGGACTCTTTGACAAGGCTGAAAAGCTCACCGCCAAAGACAAAGCGGCTCTTGCCCGTGTAAAATTCATCCGCAAAGAGCTGTGGGGCAAAGTCCTTGACGGCAGAAAAGAGTTTGACAAAGCCAACAATGACCGGAAGATCTGGACCGCCGCCATGCCCGAAACCACAGCCAAGATCACCATCGACGGCAAACTCAGCGAAAAGGAGTGGAAGCGTTCCACCCCTGTCCACATGATCTCCCGTACCAAAAAAGACACCCCCATTGAGGTGGGAACTCAGGTGCGTATGCTCTGCGATAAAGATAACTTCTACTTTGCCTTTGAGTGCGAAGAGCCTGAGACAAACAACCTTCTTGAAGCCAAACGCAAATTTGATGAAATGGATCTCTGGCGGGACAACCTTGTGGAGCTCTTTTTCAGCGACGACCGTAAATCCGATGTACTTTACCAGATCATGCTGGGCAGCAACGGATGCGTCACCGATATGCGCTGGGTGGTCAAAAAATACGATATGAAGTGGAACAGCAATGTGGAATACAAATCCGGCATCGTTCCCGGCAAAAAGTGGATCGCAGAGTTGCGTATTCCCCGCAGTTCCATGCCTGAACTCAAAGGCAAAAAGAGTTTCATGGCGAACTTCACCCGGGGCCGTATGCTGAAAGGAAAAAATGTCCAGCCCTACTATGTCTGGTCTCCCTTCCCCAAACAGAATCCTGAGAACTGCGGCGTTGTCCTCATCGCCGACAAAGTCCCCAACGACTCCATCATCCTTTTTGGCGACTTTGAAGTCAAGCCCTACGGCAAGCGTTTCCTCGGAAACTGGAAAAAGGGACAGTGGTACGGCAACAAGGTGCTGATCGTTGACAACAAGACCTTCCGTACCGCCGGCGCCTCTGCGGTGCTGACTCCCGGCGAGGGACTGACCTACTTCCCCGCCCTCAAACCCAATACCAAATACCTTTTCTCCTTCTCTGTGAAGCTGGAAAATGTAAAGGCTCAGGAGCGTAACGCCAGCGGTTTCTACTCCTATATCCGCACCGGCGGCCCCGGTCCTGCCAAGCAGTACTTCTCAATGCCAACTGCCGCCATGACCGGTTCCAACGACTGGGTCCGCATGGAAATGGAGTTCACCACTCCTGCCAATACCGGAACCAAACACAAACCTTATCTGGGCTTCACCCTGCGGAAAGCCACCGGTAAAGCATGGGTCGACAACGTGCGTCTGGTTGAAGTGAAATAACACCTCTTTCCAAAAGCAAAGCGCCTTGAACTTTTCTTCGTTCAAGGCGCTTTTTTTTAAGCGCTGTTCCCGACAAAGGTCGGTAAAAAAGGTTGAGGGAGTTGGGGCGGTGGAAAAGCCCTTTTGAGGAAAGGTCTTTTTCCCCCGCCCCAAACCCCCACCCCCTTTTCCCAAACCTTTTTCAGTAACGCTTTTCATTTTTGAGTTCTCAAAAATAAAAAGCGGTCTGTAAAAGTTTTTTGTAAAAAAATTATTTTACCTACCCGTGAAGGGAACAGAGCCTTTTTTTACAGCTTGAAAAAGCAGCGGCGGTATTACTCCCAGGTGCCGTAGACAAGACGCTCCATGGTGGAAACAAGCTCTTTCACAGGGATCAGGTCGCGGATGAATGCCACTTCGCTCTGACAGCTGACCAGTCGGGGAGCGCTGAGGAGTTTGGGCATCAGCTCTTTCCAGTTGATATTGCCTCTTCCGGGCAGGCTGTGCTGATCGCCGAGGCCGTTGTTATCATGGATATGACAGGTAACGATATAGGGCAGCAGTTTTTCCAGCGCCGCCGGTTCCTGGATCAGGTTGCCCCGCCACGCCTGTTCCACCTGATAGGCGGAATAGGCTTTGGGCTTGCCGTCGGGAGAGGGCGCCATGTAGTTGGCGTGGCCCGTATCAAAGCAGCATCCCATAAAGGGGGAGTCAAAGTGTTTCAGCAGCCACACCACCTCATCGGTGGCGTTGGACATTTCAAAACTGTTTTCCACAGCCAGAATGATCCCTGCCTTTTCGGCGGCGGGGAGAAGTTTTTCCAGAGAATCCAGCGCCAGGGAGCGCATCTTTTCAAGAGAAATTTCCGGTCTGAAAATGCAGTCCCATGCGCCAACGTGGATCACATAGGTTTTGCATCCGGCTTCGGCGGCGTAGTTCATGCAGCGGATATGTTCGCGGATCATCTCATCTCTGCGGGAAACCACACTGCAATTGAGATCCCAGCACTCACCGAAAGGAGCGTGGATCTCAAAGAGCTTGATGCCGGCCTTGCGTATCTGACTTTCAAGGACGCTGTAATAGCGTCTTTCATCAATGATACGGGCTGCCATATGTTCATTGATAACAATAAATTCGGCACCGTTGGCGGCAAACTCAGCAAAGAGATTGGCCATCAGGGGGTCAGGAACTCCGCTGGCGCCGCAGGGCATGTGTGACAAGGGGATCCGGCTCATTTTCAAAACTCCTTAAAATAACAGTAATTGTTCAGAATCATCGTCACGGCGGCCCTTCTTTTTGAGTCTGACCGCGTGACGGGGAAGACGGGTCACAGCATCGCGCTGTGCATCACCCGTGCGTTCCAGCAGCTCCAGAAGATCGTTGGCGCGGCTCAGTACCTCCTGGGGAAGTCCGGCAAGTTTCGCCACATGGATACCATAACTGCGGTCGCTGGGACCGGGAACGATCTGGCGCAGAAAGATGATATCATCACCGTATTCGCGCACAGCCACATTGTAGTTGTTGACGCCCCGGCGCGTCCTTGCCAGTTCGGTCAATTCGTGATAATGAGTGGCGAACTGGGTGCGGCAGCGGATCTCATCGTGAAGGAATTCCGCCACCGACCAGGCGATGGAAAGTCCGTCAAAGGTGCTGGTTCCTCTGCCGATCTCGTCAAGGATCACAAGGCTCTTCGCCGTGGCATGGTTCAGGATATTGGCTGTTTCAAGCATTTCGACCATGAATGTACTCTGCCCCCGGGCAAGGTCATCGGCGGCGCCCACCCGGGTGAAGATCCGGTCCACAAGTCCTATTTCAGCGGAGTCGGCAGGGATGAATGATCCCGCCTGAGCCATGATGACCAGAAGCGCCGTCTGCCGGATATAGGTGGATTTACCTGCCATATTGGGGCCGGTAATAAGCATGAGCCGATTGAGATCACCATCCAGATGGCAGTCATTGGGAACAAAGTTGCCGGGGGACATACGATCGATCACCGGGTGCCTTCCCCCGTGGATCACCAGACGGTCATCTTCAAAGATGGCAGGTCGTATATAGTGGTTGAGCCGGGCGGTCTCGGCAAGGGCGCTGAGGGCGTCCACAGCTGCGACAGCATCGGCGGCCTCCTGAAGTGCGTGGGTGTATCCGACGGCATGGGCACGAAGCTGAGAAAAGATCTCGCTTTCCAGATTCCGGGCCTTTTCCTCGGCGCCCAGAATCTTGTTCTCAAGCTCCTTGAGTTCCGGCGTAATAAAGCGTTCCGCGTTGACAAGGGTCTGTTTACGTACATAATCTTCCGGAACAGCGCTCAAATTGGATTTGCTCACTTCGATATAATAGCCGAAAACGGAGTTGAACTTCACTTTGAGAGACTTGATACCTGTGCGTTCTATTTCGCGCATCTGGATCTGCGCCAGCCAGTTTTTGCCCTCGGTGGCAGCGGAACGCAGTTCATCAAGTTCTGGTGAAAATCCGCTTTTGATAACGCCTCCGTCAGCAAGAAGAGCCGGGGTATTTTCGTCCACAGTGTCAAAAATTTCCCTGACCAGTTCTGAAAAATCGGCAATGCGGCTGAGTTCCTTTTCAAAAACAGGCAGATAAAAGGGCTCAAGGAGCATTTTCACGCCGGGGAGACACTCCAGAGAAACTGCCAGAGCAAGCATATCCCGGGGGCCTGCACTGCCGATATTGAGTTTGCCTGTGATACGTTCTATATCACGGACAACACCGATGGTCTCACGGAGTTCTGCCAGAGATAGCTGATCGTACTGAAACGCTTCAACGGCATCCAGACGCTCAACGATGGGATCATGTTCCTTAAGGGGACGCAGCAGCCAGTTCCGCAATTTTCTGCCGCCCATGGGAGTCACGGTCTTATCAATAACACCCAGCAGAGAGCCTGCTTTGCTCTTGTCATACATGGAGGAAACGATCTCAAGGTTCCGCAGAGAGATGGGATCAAGCTCCAGAGCACCGCTGCATGAACGAAGTTCCAGTTTGGTAACGTGTCCTGCTTCATGGCGCAGATTAAGGACCGCATAGCGTAAAAGAGCACCGGCGGCACAAACTGCCTGAGGAAAATCCCGGCAGCCGAAACCATCCATGGAAATGACGCCGAAATGGTCACAGAGGTAGGAGTGGTTATCCTGAAAATCGAACTCATAAGGATCAAGTTCTGTAAAAAGCATCTTTTCGGGGCCCGGAAGAGGAGGCGTTTCTTTGAGTTCTTCCAGCAATCCTCTGTCCACAAGGGTCTCTCTGACATCAAAACGCCTGAGCTCGGAGTCTATCTGTTCCCCGTTGCCGGTGAAAACAAAAAACTCCCCCACACTGATATCCAGCACAGCAAGGGCATAAGTACCGTTTTTATCCCGGCAGAGAGCAGCGGCATAGTTGTTGATCCCGGCGTTGAGCATGGTACTTTCGGTAACCGTGCCGGGAGTGATGATCCGGGTGATCTCACGTTTGACGATCCCCTTGGCAAGTTTGGGATCTTCCATCTGGTCGGCGATAGCGACTTTAAGTCCGGCACCGACCAGTTTGGGCAGATAGCTTTCAAGGGCATGATAGGGGAATCCGCACATGGGATAGCCCTGACGTTTGGTCAGAACAAGATCCAGTACGGAACTGACCTTTTCGGCATCTTCAAAAAACTCCTCATAAAAATCCCCCAGTCTGAAAAGCAGTACGGCATCAGGAGGTATGGAAGCCTTGGCCTCTTTGTACTGCCGCATCATGGGCGTCAGATTGTCCTGGGGAAATTTCATTTCAGAAACTCCATTTCAACGCGCACACCTTTGCCCGCGGCGCTTCCGGCAGCCTTGAAAAGGGATACCTTGCCGTATTGGACAAGGTCGTAAGAAAGCAGCATATTGCCAATGGCACCGGCAAGTGCCTCAAGAAGATAAAAGGAACTTTTACTGACGATATCAAGGGTGCGCCTTTCGATATCAGAGTAATCCACACTCTTGAAAAGATCATCAGAAGCAGCCGCCGCTTTGAGATCAAGTCCGATCTCAATATCAATAATGAGTTTCTGCCGTCTGATACGCTCATGAGGAAGAGTGCCGATAAGGGCGTTGACAGCGATGCCTTCGATGCGGATCTTATCCATCCTTCAGCGCTCCTGATAAAGAGTGGGGTCAGGGAGACCGGCATCAGCGAAACCGGCTCTGCGGAGCGTACAGCTGTCGCAGATACCGCATGCCCTGCCGTCACTGTCAGGGTCATAACAGCTCACAGTCATAGCATAATCGACCCCCAGAGCCGTGCCGGTACGGATGATCTCTCCTTTGCTCATTGCCTGAAGGGGCGTTTCAATCTGCCACGCCCATCCCTCATCAGAGGCACATGTTCCCAAATCAGCTGTCTTTTTGAAAGATTCGATAAAGGCGGCGCGGCAATCGGGATATCCGGAGTAATCCACACTGTTGACACCGATAAAAATATGTCTTGCCTTAAGGATCTCTCCCCAGGCAGCAGCAAATGAAAGAAAAATCATGTTCCGTGCGGGAACGTAGGTCACAGGCATCTCACCGGTGCCGTTGGCGGCAGGAACATCAATGGCGTCATCAGTCAGCGCTGAACCGCCCCACTGCCTCAGATCAATGGTCATCACAGAATGTTTCACAGCCCCCAGAGTTTTGGAAATGAGAGCGGCGCGTTCAAGTTCGCATCTGTGACGCTGACCGTAATCAAAAGCGAGTGTGTAACATTCAAAGCCCTTTGAGCGGGCGATGGCAAGGCATGTGGCGGAATCCAAACCGCCAGAGAGTAAAACGATTGCTTTTTCCATAAAAGACTCCTCAAACGCCCCGGCGATCTCCCCAGATAAGTTTATGCATCTGCAGCTGCATCCGCCAGGGAAGCGGAGATTCCATGACCCAGGAACTCAGCTCGTCAAAAGCGACTCTGCCCCACACCGGACTGGCAATAAGATGGGAGGTACGTTCAAAAAGGGCGTATTTAACGATTATATCGCAGGCGAAATCAAAGTCCCTGCGTGAAGATATGACAAATTTGACTTCATCATGTTTCTGAAGCAGCTTAAAATTGTCGTAACAGATGAAAGAACTCATACCGGAGTCCGGCAGTTTGCAGTCGACGATTTTCCTGACCTCTCCGGGCAAACTGTCTATGGGCAGCGAACCGTTTGTCTCGATGAGGACCTCAATGCCGGCATCAAGGAGCTTACGGCAGAGCAAAGGAGTTTCAGAAGCACACAGAGGCTCCCCCCCGGTGATCTCAGCCAGGGTAAGACCGCTTGCAATGACCTCTTCAACAAGAGAGTCAACAGAACGCTCCTCCCCCCCTTCAAAGCTGCGGGCATAACCGGTATCACAGTAGGAACAGTTGAGGTTGCAGCCCATGAGCCGGATGAAAAAACACTTTCTCCCGGCGTGGGTGGACTCCCCCTGAAGACTGGCAAAAGTTTCACAAACACGCACTTTAGGGAACTTACTCCTCGAAATAAGTACAGCCTGAGGAACTTGACTCCTCAATACGGATACTGCGGACCTTCACCGTACCGTCATTGACGATATCACTGAGACGGCGGTAGATCTTCATTGCCATCACTTCACTTGTAGGGTTGAGCTCCTGATATTCGGGCAGCTCAGAAAGATTTTTATGGTCGTATCCGTCAAGGATTCCGTCAAGAGCGGCCTTCAGCTTCTTGAAGTCAAGAGCGATGCCGATCTCATTGAGTTTATCAGTTCTGACAACAGCGATGACATTATAATTGTGCCCGTGAAGGTTGCGGCAGTCGCCGTCATAACCTTTAAGCTGATGGGCGGCAGAAAAAGTTCTGCGGATCTCAATATCAAACATTATTATTCCTCGTCGTCGTCAAACTCTTCATCATCGAATTCTTCATCGTCGAATTCGTCATCATCAATGCCTTCAAATTCATCATCATCAAATTCGTTGGCATGCTGAAATTCATCATCCTCATCCAAATCGCCGAAGATATCCTCCTGATCTTCGTCGTAATCAAATTCGTCTTCATCCTCCATATCATCGTCGCACATGACGAGATCCGGAGCGCTTATCATGGCACCGCACTCGGGGCAGCAGCCGTCTTCAACTTCAATAGCACTTTCGCTGACTTCAATATTGCAGTAGGGACATTTACTCATTATAATCAGGTCCTTTCTAAAAGAGATGTTAAAGTAAACTTACACAGAGTTGAGGATTTCACGAAAAAAGGCGACCTGTTGAAAGATCGCCTGAAACCTTTGCCCTGGAATTTACCGGGAAGAGCAGAGAAATGCATCAACTGAACCTCTCTCCCCCCGGCGGGCAAAAGGACAGGAGTGATTACTTGCCGCCTTTGCCGGCTTTCTCAGCTCTGGCAGGGGTGGAGTCGTAAATGGAAAGGAAATCAACAGAACCGAAGTTGGTCAGTGGCTGATTGACAACCTTTGAGCTGATGGAAACCACATCGGCTTCTTCAGATTTGGCAGTAGCAGCAGCCATACGGGCATTGTACTCACGGCGGGCAAGTTCAAGCTCCTTGGCGGCGCGACGCTTGGCAGTCTCAAGTTCAGCACGGATCTGAGAGATGCTCTTGGCACTGATGGAGTTGATACCCACAGCATTGAGCATACGGTAGTATGAAACATAGTAGTTGCCCAGAGACATCAGACGCTCGATTTCAGTCTCGGCAGTGGCAAGACGGATGTGATCCAACTGGAGCTGTGACAAATCACCGGAGCGGACCGTACGGCGGGCCTGAGCCAGATTCTCAGCAAAAGCTCTGTAAGTCTTGGCGTCGATATCGTAACGCTCCTTGGTTGCCTGAAGATTGGCGTGTGCAATACGAACCTGAGCCATAACAGCGATAGCCTGAGCAAAACCACGCTTTTCGTCGGCAGCAACCTGCTTGTTCATAGCAATGGCTCTGGAAACATGCACCGGAATCTTGAGCAGATTGTATGCGGCACGGATACCAAGTTCCCACCAGTTCATGTGGTAGAGGAAGGAGTTGCTGGAGTTGGTGAAATCATAGAAAATACGGACCTGGGGGAACATCATCACGATCTCTTTGCGGACTTCCAGAATATTGATGTGACGCTGGATGTCGATTTCGTAGAGTTCGGGACGTTTGAAAAGAGTGATCTGCTCCATCAGTTCAATATTGGGGAGCTCGTAATCGGGCAATTGGTTGAGATAGGCGTCTTCAACAACGATCTTGCCGGAGGGAGCCATACCCAGAAGGGAACGCAGCTCAACGCAGCTGTTCTGGTAGCTGCGGACGTAGTTGGTCAGACGCTTTTCCATGTCAATGAAACGACGGGTTTCATCAAAGGCGCGGAAGGGGTCGATCTGACCTTTCTTACCCAGTTTCTGGATCAATTCGTAACGGTTGCGGCATTCTTCAAGAAGTCCGGAGGTGATCTTGATGGCTTTCTGAGCGGCGGCAACGGAGAAGTAGGCACGGACAACATCAAGGGTCAGGTTCTGGGCGGCGCGGAGTGTGCGCTGTTCACGCATATAAACGCGATCCTGAGCCTGCTGGGTGTTGAAGAATGCCAGACCGAAGTCAAGAACGCTCAAGGCAAGGTCGATATTGAAGTAGTTGACATCACGCTCCTGGCTGGTGGAGTAACCATAGGTCAGACCGCTTTCACCCACCTTCTTGCTTGAAGAAGCGGCAGTGTTGTTACGGACAGTGGCTGTATCGTTGATATTGAGTTCAGGGAGCATACCCAGCATCTCAGCGGTCTTCATTTCGCGGGCGACCTTTTCCTCAAGTCTGCTGACCTGAAGATCCAGATTGTGCTGTCTGGCAAGGTCGATACACTCCTGAAGTGTCAATTTCTTACCTTCCACCAGTTCACGGTACTTGGCGCCTTCAAAATGTTTGATGGCATACTCGGCACGCTCATTGCGGTAATCTTCCATACTCTGGCAACCAGAGAAGAGACATGCGATTGCCAAAACCGCGACTCCGGCGACGATTTGATTGATTTTCTTCATACTTTCAATCCCTGTTGTTTATGTTGTCTGTTAATAAATTTAACTTAAAATTTGCCGAAAACTCAAGAACAATTCCCCGGAACAACTTTCCCGGAAGCTGTGCTTGACGTCTTCAGACTCTCACATCTGACCTCTTCTCCCCGGATCATACCGGGAAGAAGAAAGTCATTGGATCAACTGTCAGTTGGCAGCTTCGTTCTTCTTGAGGACGCCGGCTTCCAGCAGTTTGTCGATGAGCTGCTGCATGGAGTTGTAGGCGCTCAGGAAACCCTGGGGAGGCATGATGACACGGATGCTGCTTTCGGGCACGGGAGCCTGGCCTTCAGCACCGGGCTGAAGGGTGACAAAGTCAAAACGGACCATGGCTCCGGCGAAGTGGATCTGACCGATACCATCAGCGAAAATTTCTTTCTGACACATAGTTACATTTCCTTTCGATTTTATTCTTTAACTCATTACAAAACGAGTTTTTCCAACTCTGCCTGAAGTTCTTTTGCACGCTGCGCTGCATATTTGAAACCGCCAGCACCCTGACCGGCTTTCTTATACCATCTGACAGCTTCGTATTTATCCTGAGTGACTCCCAAACCGCCTTCGTAGCATCTGCCGATCATGAACTGGGCATAGCGGTTGCCGGCATCGGCTGCGATTTTGTAAAGGGAAGCGGCTCTGGCAGGATCTTTGGCGACACCTCTGCCGTTTTCATAGCAGCATGCCAGCTCGTAGACACCGTAACTGTTGCCGCTTTCGGCGGCGCGGCGGAACCACTTGACAGCTTCAGTGATATCTTTCTTGACAAAGGTGCCGTTGGCATAGAACAGTCCCATTTCATACATGGCTGTGGAGTTGCCCTGTCTGACTGACTCCTTCAGATACTGATGGGCGGAAGCGAGATTCTGCTTGACACCGACTCCGTCACGGAAACAGAGGGCAACCATCAAATAACCGGTGGCGTTGCCCATGGCAGCGGCACGACGGTAGTGATTGTAGGCGGTCACAGCATTGATGGGCACACCGGTGCCCCTTGCATAAGCAAATCCCAACCGGAGTTCACCTTCGGAAGCCCCCAAACGGGCACCTTCACGGAAATCCCTCAGGGCGCCGGCAACATCTTTTTTGACGCCAATACCATTGAGTTTGGCAATACCCTGTTTCACAACAGAATCCCCGTTGCGGAGCTTTCTGCCCTCAGCAAGAAGTTTGTGTGCTTTGGCGGGATCCCGTTTGACACCCCAACCGTTGAAGTAGTAATCTGCAAGAGCAGCGTAGGCAGGAGGATAGTTGTTCCGGGTGGCAAGTTCAAGATTCTTGCGCCCGAGAGCATAGTCACGGGGGAGCTTGATACCTTCGGTGTACATCATACCCAGAGAATAAGCAGCAGGAGCATCGCCGTCAACGGCAGATTTCTGCACCAGAGCCAATCCGGAACCGATCTCAGTGCTTTTGACATCATGAGCCTTGCTGATCAAATCAGAAAGCAGCATGGTGGCATGCTTATTTCCCTGTTTGGCAGCCATCTCCAAATATGTCACGGCAGCCATGGTGTTCCGGGGCACGCCCACACCGTCCCGCAAATAGGTTGCATAAAGGGTTTGAGCATAGCTGTCACCGGTTTTAGCAGCTTCCTGTGCCAACTGAGCGGCGCGCTCCAGATTGACCTTACAGCCGTAGCCTTTGAAATAGCAGAGAGAAAGATAGTACTTACCTTCGCTACTTCCCTTTTCTGATGAATCCTTAAAATAACCGAAAGCCTTGACTTCATCTTTAGGGAGCAGAACACCCTGCAGATAGATACGGCCCAATTTGACTTTTCCGTCAAGGACACCTCTGCGGGCGGCACGTTCAAGCATATCCAGTCCCCTGCCGGACTGGGCACCCCGGGAAGCTGTTGCCAGATGGAACCCGGCGGCAGCCATGGCATCGGGATCTCCGCCTTCAGCGGCTTTAACCATCAGTGTGCTCCAATTCGACTGCTTAGCCTTACGGGCGATGAGAGCACGCAAGGTATAAGCCGCAGGGTAATTTTTCTTCATAGCGGCTTCAGCCTGAGCAACAGCTTTGGCGTCCTCGCCTCTTTTGTAGAACACAGTTCCAACGTAAACCTGAGCACGGACATTTCCGGCGGCAGCAAGCTGCTGAAGTTTGTTCCATGCCTCGTTTTTGACCTCAGCAGAACCACCGTTCTCGAAGTCGACTTCTGCCACAGCAGCTTCACTTGCGGGACTTCCCTGAGCGGAAACGTACCACTCACGGGCCTGCACAGGATCATTCTTGATGACCCCGCCTTTGAAGAACCAGTCACCCAGAACCATGGCGGCATCTTTATTGCCGCCGGCAGCGGCACGACGCAGATAACGCAGAGCCAGAGGGTGATCTTCTGCAAGGATCATCTTGCCGTTCTGAAAATATCCTTCGAGATAGATATGAGCCAGCAGCAGCATGGCATTGGAGATCCCCTGAACAGCGGAACTTTCAAGAAGATCTACAGCCTTGGGCACATCCTTGGCGCCCCCGATACCTCTGAGCAGATAAAAACCGCCCCAGAACTGACCGATGGAATCACCTTTCTGCGCGGCAGCAAGAAAAGCCGCCCGTGCCTTGGCATGATTGCCGGGGACACCGAAACCATCTTTATAACAAAGTCCCATAAGAGCGGTGGCGCGGCTGTCTTTACCGTAGAGATACTGAAGCTGCCGGATAGCTGCTGCAGGATTTGCGGCAATGCTTTCGGGCGTATGTTCTTTCATCTTAAGAACCGCGGAAATCTCAGTGGGGAGAGCAGACACTGCTTTAGCCGGAGCAACAGCAAAGAGCACGGCTCCGGTGACCGTCAGGACCGCTGACAGAATATGCTTCAAACTCATTATTACCTCAAGACAATCAATTTTATATTAATCTTCAAAAATACCTCTACAATAAACCATCAGATACTTTACATGTCAAACGCTGATATTTCAAGTTTAAAGCGTAAAAAATATTGATTTTTTTCAAAAAAACCCCTGAAAAAAGCCCTTTGACATGCTTTTCACACTTTTTCAAATTTTTTTTCAGATATAAAAACGGCTCCTGATAAGCGGCATTCAGAGAAGATCATATTCCCTGAGTATTTCTGTCAGCCGGAGAAGAGGAAGACCGATTATATTTTCCAATTCCCCTTCCCAGACGGCGCCGAGAAGTTCCGGATATTCCTGAATGGCATAAGCTCCGGCTTTGTCGAGTACATTCACCTGTTTCATGTATTCCGCGATCTCATCGCGCGTCAGTGGTTTGAAAGTGACTTTTGACACTGTGCTCCATGCTCTGCACACGCCCTGACTGCGGCAGACAAGAGCCGTGCCGCTGATGACTTTGTGGCTCCTGCCCCCCAGAAGTTCCAGCATCTCTGCGGCCTCTTCCGGTGACTCCGGCTTACCCAGCATTCCGGTGCCGGCAAAGACGGCAGTATCGGCGCCCAGGACAAAGGCTTCGGGGAAACGCTCTGACACGGCTTGAGCTTTAAGCAGAGCATTCATCTGAGGCAGTTTTTCAGGTTCGTTCCCGGACTCCAATTCATCGACTCCTGCGGGAACAACTGAAAATCTGCCAGTGATTTTTTCAAGCAGCACCTTCCGGCGGGGGGATTCAGAGGCCAATATAAGCATCTTTTTCCTGCACGTGATCCGGAGTTTGCGTTTCAAAGTTCTTATCTTCACCGGAGTCGCAGATCCAGAAACGGATCTCTCTGACACCGGTTATACCGAAACCCTTTTCAAGAGCACTCAGCAACCGGGGTTTGAACTCGTCACAAAATGCGGGGATCCCGGACTGGTCGTTCAACAGATAACTGCAGTAAACCGTCAGCTGATAGGTATCGCCTTTTCTGGTCAGCAGGATCTTTTCTGCAGTAAGAGCCGGATAAGCGGCAAGTTCCCGATCCACAACTGCCGAGATCACTTCACGGTTGACCATGGTACTGCCGTCTTCACGGCGGACCTCAATGGTCGAACAACGGCGGCTCCTGAAGATAAGTTTGAAGATACCCCTGATGATGAACATCAGGATCATAAGTCCCAGGATCAGGCTCAACGCCGCAATAAATCCCTCTCCGAACTCACTTTGCGAAAATGCCTGCCACCAGGCGGGATCACTGATCGTTTTCCAATATTTGACAAACATGGGTCACCTGCGATTAAACTCTTTTTTCTTGATGCTGCATCTGCTCCGCTGCGGAGCACTCTCCTGTTTCCGGGCCTCTCAACGGAACACTCCGGAACAGACACATGGGATGCATCTCTTCCGGAGCCTTTGCGCCGCCCCGCCGCTGCACTTCAAGACGCTCTGCATCTGATGCAGCCGGAGTCCTCTGGAATGTCAGGGCATGGGGATATTGCAGACAGGTGCAACTGCTGCGGCATTATCCGCCTCTTCACCTTCTTCCTCATCCTCGTCAACGGGCTTGTCGTCAATATCCTGGACAGCCACGTTGACCCGGGTCACGGTCATACCGGTCACTGACTCAATATTGTCGATGACCGCACGCTGGACCTGCTGGACAACATCAGGCAGACGGAACCCGACAAGAATATTGAGTTTGAGATCGATGGTCACACAATTATCGCCGGCGATACCGACGGTGATGGCACGAGCCTGCATCCGGCGGCTGCCCACGATGCTGGCGATGGCATCAACGACGGTGCTGCCTGCGAGACGGGAAACGCCGGGAACCTTGCGTGTCGCCATAGCGACCAGATTGGCGATGACATTTTCATGGATCTTGATTTCGCCGAGTTCGCCTTCCATCAAAGAGGTTTCAGCCGGACTCTGGGCGTTGACTCCGGCGGGAATTTCCTGAGCAATGTTTTTGTTTTCACTTTTCATGCTTTTCCTCCTTATTTGTATTTTGGGACATGCGGTCGACAAAACCTGTATCATATTTGCCTTCCACAAAGTCCTTGTGGCTGATGATCATTTTCTGGAAACTCTGAGTTGTCCTGACGCCGTCAATGACCATTTCATTGAGGGCGCGGCGACAGACAGAGAGAGCCTCCTGCCTGTCAGCGCCGCAGACGATCACTTTGGCAATCAGACTGTCATAGTAGGGGGGGATCCGGTAACCGGAGTAAACGTGGCTGTCAACGCGCACATTTCTGCCGCCCGGGGGGATAAAAAGGGAAACCTGTCCGGGACAGGGGGCAAATCCCCGTTCCGGATCCTCGGCATTGATACGGCATTCAATGGCGTGTCCCTTGATGGAAATATCCTTCTGACGCAGAGTCATTTTTTCCCCGGCGGCGATCCGGATCATCTCTTTGATAAGATCCACACCGGTGATCATTTCTGTCACAGGATGCTCCACCTGGATCCGGGTATTCATTTCCATGAAATAGAACTCCCCTTCACCGGTATAAAGGAACTCGATAGTTCCGGCGCTGGAGTAACCGGCAGCCTTGGCGGCTTTCACTGCGGCAACGCCGATCTTTTCCCGCATACGGGCATTGAGAGCGGGAGAAGGAGACTCCTCAAGGAGTTTCTGGTTACGGCGCTGCACACTGCAGTCACGCTCACCCAGATACACCACGTTACCGTAATTGTCAGCCAGGATCTGAACCTCGATGTGTCTGGGATTGACAATGAATTTTTCCATATAAAGGTCACCATTGCCGAATGCCTTTTCGGCTTCGGTACGGGCGGCATGGAATCCCTGGATCAAGCTGGCATCATTATGAGCGATACGCATACCCCGTCCGCCGCCCCCTGCTGAAGCTTTGATAATGACAGGATATTTGAGTTTATGCGCCATTTCAAGGGCCTGTTCCTCACTTTCGAGGAGTCCGTCACTGCCGGGAGTCACCGGAACACCCGCTTTCCGCATGGTTTCGCGGGCAACGGATTTGTCCCCCAGAGCACGCATGGCAGCTGCGCCGGGACCGATAAAGGCGATGCCGTGTTTTGCACAGGCTTCAGCGAAGTAGGCATTTTCCGCAAGGAATCCGTAGCCGGGGTGGACAGCGTCCACGTCGCAGATGGCGGCGACAGAAAGAATGCGTTCAATGAGCAGATAACTGGACTGGGGCTGAGGCGGTCCGATACAGACAGCCTCGTCAGCAAGGCGGACAGGCATACTGTCCGCATCAGCCTGAGAGTAGACCAGAACAGTGCGGATATTCATTTCGCGGCAGGCGCGCAGAATACGCAGTGCGATCTCTCCCCGGTTGGCGATAAGAATCTTATTGAACATATTACTCCAGAATTAAGAGGACCTGACCATATTCCACCGGCATGCCGTTTTGGGCGATGATCTCTTTGACCACTCCGGATTTTTCCGCCTTGATCTCATTCATCACCTTCATGGCTTCGATGATACAGATGACTGTATCGGGGGTGACACGATCCCCCACCTTGACAAAAGGTTCGGCATCAGGAGAAGGAGCCGCATAATAGGTTCCCACCAGAGGTGATTCAACTGCGATACCGGACGCTTTTTCAGGAACAGCGGCTGCAGCTTCAGGAGCAGCGACCGCAACAGGTACGGCAGGAGCCGCAGCCGGCAGCACCGGCACAGCAGCAGGCACAGCAACAGAAGCAGCGGCTTCACGGCGGATGCGGATGTTGCTGCCTTCGGCTTCGACTGAGAACTCTGTCAGCTGATATTCAGCCATGAGCTTCATTATGGACTTAATGTCTTCAATATTCATCATTCGTTACCTCATCGTTGTTTTTATGACAAGCGGGCAGTCAATGCCCGGATGGCCAATGTATATGACTCCATGCCGAAACCGGCGATCACACCGATACAAGCGGATCCGGTGATGGAAGTGTGACGGAAATCTTCGCGTTTGAAAATATTGCTCAAATGCACCTCCACTGCCGGCAGCGCCGCCGCGAGAAGAGCATCGTGGAGCGCCACAGATGTGTGGGTGTAACCGGCAGGATTGATCACGATCCCTTCAATACCTTCAAGAGGCGCCTCACCGATACGGCTGATAAGTGCACCTTCACAATCTGACTGAAAACAGATAAGCTCAAATCCCAGCTCGCCGGCACAAAGTGCACATGCTTTCTCTATATCCGCAAGGGTCTCCGAACCATAGATCTCAGGTTCCCGCCGCCCCAGCAGGCGCAGGTTGGGACCATTGACCAACAATATTTTTCTGTTCATCTGCAACACTCCTCTCTCTTGTTTTCAAGAGCTGCTCTGCAAAATAATCTTTCGCAGTTACATAATATAGCACAGGAAATATGATTTTACAATTCCGTGATCTTAAGTTTTGGTTCACCCTGAAGTTCAACGAGTGTATTTTCATTGAAAGGGCTTCTGGTTTCAAGCTGATGACCCGCCTGACGGAGATTGAGAACCACCATGGTGATCCCTGAGATTATCAGGATCAGAAGCAGAAATATCACAAGTCCCACAGCAAAGGCCAGATTCCGGATCCGGCGCATATTCTCTTCACTCTCGTCGCTTCCCTTCACCGATTTGGAAACATCATCGGGCACATCAAAAGAAATTTCCGCGCGGAGCCGGTCAAGAAACTCTCTTGCAAGGACGTTATTGATGTTGTAGAAGTGACAAAGCCGTTTCACATAAGCGATCACATAAACGGGCTGAGGAAGCTGGGAAAAATCCTCTTCCTCAAGGGCACGGATCATATCCTCCTTGATCCGGGTCGCCTCAAAAACATCGGCGTAAGAGAGATTGAGCTTTTCACGCTGGAGCTTGAGAAATTCACCGCAGCTCCGGGCACCGCCGGCGTCAATATCCGGAATCTCACTTTCCTCGATAACACTATCCTCTGTAATGACTTTACCGCTGCTTTTCTCTGACGCAGGGGCAGAAAAAGAGCTGCCGGAGCTGTCAGGAGAAGGCTTTTCCCCAGTCACAGGAGCATCCTTCACCGGAGCGTCACCCTCAGGAGCGCTGCTGCTTTCGGGGAAAAGTTCATTGCTGCTGTTTTCATTATTCATAATCGTTCACCTTTCGGGATTCAATCGTTAATATCAAGTCCGTCAAAAACCAGTATATCCCGCTTGTTGCCGCTGCCGGAAGGAGGCCCCACGATACCCCGGGATTCCATCTGGTCGATCAGCTCTGCGGCGCGGTTGTAACCGATACTCAAACGGCGCTGCAGATAGCTGGTACTTGCCTTGCGTTCAAGAATCACCACTTCAAGGGCCTGACGCATCACATCGCCATCCCCGGGACGCAAATATTTTTTGACAAGGGCCGAAACATCGGTTTTGCCGGTATCCCAGGGGGCATCATCATCATCGCCGCCGTCATCCACATCGGGTTCTGCATCAGGATCCTCTTCGGCAAGAACCTCGTTGTTGAAGTTCTGAGGCGCCTGGGCACTGACAAATTCAACAACCTTCTGAATATCCGAGTCAGGAACAAAGGAACCCTGCACACGCTCAATATGCATGGATGTGGGAGACATGTAGAGCATATCGCCCTTGCCCAGCAATTTTTCACCGCCGGGGGAGTCAAGAACCACACGGCTGTCGATAAGGGAACGCACCTGAAAACAGAGACGGGTGGGCAGATTGGCTTTGATGACACCCGTAATGACGTTGGTGGAGGGTCTCTGGGTGGCAACCACCACATGGACACCTGCGGCACGCCCCTTCTGGGCAATGCGGGTGATGGAGTTTTCCACATCCTTCTTTGCTTCGGTCATCATCAGGTCGCCAAGCTCGTCGATGATGACCAGCAGCACCGGCATCCGGTCGGGGATCTGCACGCCGTCACTGTCGAATACCGGTTCTCCGTTAAGGGGCCGGGCGTTGAATTCGGAGATTTTTTTAACTCTTGCCGCAGCAAGAATACGGTAGCGTTTTTCCATTTCGTTCACCGCCCAGCGCAGTGCCACAGGCACTTTGGCGGAGTCATTGATCACGGGGGTCAACAGATGGGGAAGATCCTTGTAAACGTCAAACTCCACCACCTTGGGATCCACCATGATGAGCTTGAGTTCATCGGGACGGAACCGGAAAAGGAGACTCATGATAAGGGAGTTTGAACAGACACTCTTGCCGGTACCGGTGGAACCCGCAATAAGCATGTGGGGTGCTGAAGCGATGTCCAGAACCACAGATTTTCCGGAAACGTCCTTACCCAGAGCAATGGGGATCTCTGCTTTGCCGGAACGCCATTCAGGAGACTCCATGACAGAACGCATGAAAACCGCTGATGCTTTGCTGTTGGAAACCTCAATACCCACAACGGGACGTCCCGGAATGGGGGCGAGGATACGAACACTCTGTGCCGCAAGATTCATAGCGATATTGTCTGCGATCTGTTCCACTTTACGGACATTGACACCGGGTTCAAGAGTAACTTCAAAGCGGGTCACCCGGGGGCCGGAAGTGTGATTGCTCACCCAGCCGCGGATCCCGAATTGTTCAAGAGTCTGGTTCAGGATGTTTTTAGCGGCAGAGATCTCTTCAACATCCTCACCGCAGCTGTCATCGCCCTGTGAAAGCATGGAAAGAGGCGGCAGGACATACTGATCCTGCAAAGGTGCCGGAGCAGAATTGCTGCCCTGTCTGGCAATATGGGTCTCAAGATCATTGCTTCGCACTGCCGGAGCGGGGGCGGGGGCAGGTGCCGGAGCGGGGGCGGGGGCAGGT
>JAFWBQ010000018.1 GCA_017507125.1 Lentisphaeria bacterium | reverse complement strand
GAACTGTTTTTCAAAATTTAAAAACGACACATCCTTACGCCCGACAGGGCGCACTTCACGCATTTTTGACAACAGTCAAAAATGCTCTTCACACCTTCACATCTTCACTCAATCAGCGTTCACGCTGATTGAACTGCTGGTTGTTATTGCCATCATCGCCATATTGGCGGCAATGCTTCTGCCGGCTCTGGGAAAAGCACGGGGACAGGCTCTGTCATCCGCCTGTGCCGGAAATCTCCGGCAGCTGGGGATCGCCTATGCTGCATACGGAAATGATTATACTTTTACGCCTTTTGTTTACAAAGACGGGATCCGCTGGAACAAACTGCTTTTCCCTTATCTGTACGGACAGGGACCCTGTGACGGCGGTAAAGTTTTTCTCTGTGCCGCAGACCGGCGGGCAGAGGAGCAGAGGCGCTTCCCGGGAGTCATGTGCCAGACCGGTTTCGGTATGAATCAGTGCTACTCAAAAGGGTATGAAGAGGATAAAACATATAAACTGTGGTACGGTGTCAAGTTCAACCGGATCGCCGTTTCTTCAAGTTTTATCACTTTTGCCGATGCGGGAACTTATTATATCGGCACAACGATCACACCGGCTGTTTTCGGAGTCCTCAACAGAGAACTGGTTGTTTCTGACGGATGGTGCAAAAATCTTTCTTTCCGGCATGGAGCAACCGGTAAACGTTTTAATGCTGCAATGGCAGACGGTCATGTGGAGCATTGCCGCTTTGATGAAGTCCAATACAAAAAATGGGATTTGAGGGGGAAATGGGACGGCTCTTTCTGACAGTGGCAGCGGTACTCCTTTTTTGCGGATGCTCCGGCGAAAAAATACCGGAAATACGCGAAAAGCGTATTTGTTCTCTGAGTGCTGCCGCAACGGTGATCCTTGAGAAACTGGGCGTTCCCCCGGCTGCTGTTGATCAATACGGCTCAATCGCGGCATCTCCCGGGATCCCCGTTATCGGGAAAGGAACTGCGATTTCTCAGGAGCGTCTTTTGGAGTTGAAGATCAATACCCTTATTGTCTGGAGCTATCAGAAAAATGCTCTTGAGCATCTGACCCGGTATGGTATGAAACTGGTCGTCGTGGAGCCTTTCAGAAATGCCAATTACTCAAATCAGGTCATGAAGATCGGCAACCTGGTCGGCAGAGGTCCCGCTGCTCAGAAGATCGTGGCAGAGCATCAGAAAACGATGAAGGCTCTTCAGACTTCTGCGGAAAAGAAAAAGAGAGTCTACTTTGAACTTTATACCCGCAACAGGGGGGCAGGGGACGATTCAGGCATCGGTGATCTGCTTCGCGCCGCCGGCGGAAAAAGTATACTTGCAAAGAGTACTCTCACCGGAACAGAATACATTGTAAGACAGAATCCGGAAGTGATCTTTTTTGTGGAAGGTTTCGGAAGTGCAGATGAAATAATGAACCGGAGCGGATTTTCCGCTGTAGACGCCGTGAAACGCAAGGCTGTTTTTGCAGTTCCGCGCCGATTGCTGATCGAGGGAGCTTTTCCGGCTGAAGCCGTGGCGTTTTTTAAGAAAAGGATGAATTGAACAATGGCTTTTTACCGTATTACCTACAACGAAAAATATGATTTTGCGACTTTGCATAATTGGGGATGCACATTCAGATGTCCCTACTGCAGTTACAAACTTCGCAGCGGCGCAGAAGGACGTCCCGGATTTGCTGTGCCGAAACCGGAAAAATTTCTGACTGTCGATGAGCAGAAGAAAGCACTCCTTGAAGTGAAGCCCTCAAAGGTCTATTTTATGGGCGGTGAGCCCACTGTGGCAACTGAACTTGAAGAGATGATCGTGTTTGCCAAAAAAGAGCTGGGCGCCGAAACCAAACTGGGGCATACCAACGGCTGTAAACTGCCTCTGCGGTGTCTGGATGGTGCCAATGTGGGATTCAAAGCATGGAGCGAAGAGCTGCATTTGCAGATTACCGGAAAACCTAAATCCCTGATTTATGACAATTTCCGCAACGCTTTTGAGGTGGGAATGAAAATGGCTGCCAACATGGTCTATATACCCGGATTTGTGGATTTGGATGAGTTGGAAGGTTGTGTGAAATTCATTGCCGCTCTGGATAAAAATATTCCTTTTCACATCGACGGATACATTCCGATCCCGGGACAGCCTTACCGCCGTCCCTCGGATGAAGAGATGGGCAGGGCAGAGTCTCTGGTCAAAAGTTATCTTCCCAATTGCCGTTATTCTCATTTGACTTCTGAAGAGGCTCTTGATTTGAGCGCCCGGGATGACCGGTTCCGGGTAAAACGTATTGCCGGAGTTTAAGAATATTGAAGTACCTTTGGATCACACTGCTCCTGGCAATACCCGCCGCTTGGGGGATCGGCAGCAACAGCACCGGCTTTGCACAGCTTTTTCAGCTGTTGACAAACGGTGAAATTTCTGCTGCCGACCGGATCATTCTGCTTGATTTGCGTCTGCCCCGTGTGCTGGGAGCCGTCTTTGTCGGTGGAATGCTCAGCGCAGCAGGATGTGCCGCACAGAACCTCTTCCGGAACGATCTTGCCTCTCCCCATGTGCTCGGATGTGTCAATGCCGCCGCTCTCGGCGCTGTCGCAGCTCTGCTTTGCGGTGCCGGTTCTGTGATGATGGGCTGCTGCGCTTTGGGAATGACCATTCTGACTTTGTTCATTCTGCTGATCCCCGGCTGGCAGACGCACTGGGAGGGAAGTACCATCATTCTGGCCGGTGTCGCCGTCAATGCCTGCTGCGCCGCTTTGAGCTCAGGCGCCCTCTATCTGGCAGATGAAAGGCTGAATACTCTGGTTTTCTGGCTCCTTGGCGGATTCTGGCGCATGGGATGGCAGGAACTGTGTTTACTGGTCCCTGCGGCACTTTGCGGATGGGGGATATTGTTGAAAATGGCTCCGGAAATGGACATGCTTCTGCTGGGGGATCGAGGTGCTCTGATGTCAGGCGTCAGTCTGAAAAAGGTGAAGATAACGGCTTTGATCGTCATTGCACTTCTTACGGCTGCTGCGGTCAGCTGCTGCGGTGTCATCGGATTTGTGGGGCTGGCAGTTCCGCATATAGTCCGTCTGACCGGAGGCGGCAGTTTCAGACGTGTGCTGCCTCTTACCATTCTTTCCGGTGCTCTGCTGCTGCTGGGCGCAGATCTGGGGGGACGGACCCTTGTCCCCGACCGGGAGATCCCCGTGGGGATCATCACTGCACTTGCGGGGGCTCCCTTCTTTTTCTATCTCCTCTTGAGAAGGAGCCGGAATCATGCTTGAGTGCAAAGCTCTTTCTTTCTCTTACAATGGCGCAGAAAATGTGCTGAAGGATATCACTCTTTCTTTTGCCGCCGGGCGCTTCTATGGCATTTTCGGTCCCAACGGCAGCGGAAAAAGCACTCTTTTGAAACTGCTCACCGGAGAGCTGAAAAGCCGCAGCGGTACTGTGTCGCCCCGATGGGAGTCCCCTTTGATCCGGGCGAGAAATATCGCTCTTGTGGAGCAGCAGATCCCCGCATCTCTGCCCCTGACAGTGGAGGAAACTGCCGCACTGGGGCGGTTCCCGTGGGAAAAAAGGAACGATGCCTGCCATGAAAAGGTGGCTCAGGTGCTTGAGGAGTTGGAGCTTTCTGCTTTCAGAAAACGGCCTTTTAACGCCTTGAGCGGCGGAGAACGTCAGCGGGTCATGCTGGCACGGGCGCTTGTTCAGGATACCCCTATCCTCTGTCTGGATGAACCTGGCAGTTCTTTGGATATCGGTTTTCAACATTCCCTGTGCCGCATTCTCAAACGGTTGGCAGAGCAGGGAAAGTGTGTTATCATGGTTTCACATGATCTCTTTTCCGCGCCTTCCTATCTTGATCGCATGATCCTGCTGGAAAAGGGAAAAGTTGCTGCTGAAGAGACACCGGAAAAACTGAGAAAGTCACCTCTGCTCAGGCGCATTTTCAACCTGCCTGACGAATCTTTTTGAATCTTTTGTCAGATCATACGCAAAAAAATCTCTTGATTTCGGAGTATATCCTCATTATATTGACACATTTGTCAAGAGGCAAGTTTGAAAAAAATGCATAAAGAGTGTATCTTATAAGAAGAACATGGGAGTTGAAAATATTATGAGTTTGAATTTTTTCAATCAGAATACAGCACTTGACAGAGACGGCAAGACAATGGTGTGGTATCTTATTCTTGTCAATGCCGTCATGTTTTTATTTGATTCAAGAACAGATGCATTGGCAATGTTCTGCAATAAAGAATATTTCAGATTCTGGCAGCCTTTGACAGCAGGATTTTTGCACGGAGATTTCTGGCATCTCTTCTTCAATATGTACAGCATCTATCTTTTCGGGACCCTGGTGGCTCCTCACATAGGGAAAATGAATTTTCTCTATTTGTACCTGATCTCAGCATTGACCGGGAATCTGCTCTTTTTACTGCTCAATTGGGGAAGCAACTCCATTGTGGTCGGTGCTTCCGGCGCTGTTTTCGGTATCATGGCAGCGGCGGCTCTTCTTGAACCTGACCGTAAATTCACTTTGATTTTCCTGCCTTTCAAACCGTTGAAAACGACTTCCATGGTCATTTGTTTTGCCATAATTGAAATCATTCTGCAGCTGACAAATGCTCAGGCCGGGGTGGCTCATCTGGCCCATCTGGGAGGACTTGTGGGCGGTTATCTTTTTATCCGTCTGGGATTTCCGAAACAGGTCGTATGGGATATATTCCGCAAGCAGGTACGGGATGTCCCTTTCAATGAACCGCCCAAAGAAGGTCCCAGGAGAACCGGTCGGGTCACTTCTGCAGAACTTGATGCTTTACTGGACAAGGTTTCCCGGTTCGGGATCAACTCTCTGTCTGAACATGAGCTTGCACGGCTCCGGCAGGCAAGGGAAGAGATGAGAGGAAAGTAAGATGCTTCCTGTTTCTCTCTTTGATTTTGAGTTGCCAGATGAACTCATCGCCCGGTATCCTGCTGAGCGCCGGGACGGTTCCCGTATGTTGGTCATTGACCGGAAATCGGGAGAGTTTGAGATCCGTCCTTTTACTGCTCTGCCGGAATATCTTTCTGAGGGGGATGCGTTGCTTTGCAACGATGCTCTTGTACGGCGGGCACGGATGTTCGGCCGCAAAGAGGGCAGGGAAGAGGGGGCAAAATTTGAGATATTGCTCCTTGCTCCCGATACGGATGGCAAATGGAACGTCATGCTGAAACCCGGAAAAAGAGCCCTGCCGGGAACAAAGGTCGCGTTGCTGACTCCTGACGGGAGGCTCAACAGCAATGGCGATTACTTCACTGTTGTGGAAAAAAATCCCGACAACAGTTACAAAATCGAGTTTTCCGACCCGGTCATTGAAAAATTTGAAATGCGTTACGGTCATATTCCCCTTCCTCCCTACCTCAACCGGGAAGCGGAGGCGTTGGATCTGGAACGTTATCAGACAGTTTATGCCAAAGTCCCCGGTGCTGTGGCGGCACCGACTGCCGGGCTGCACTTTACTCCTGAAATATTGGAAACACTGAAAAATAAGGGCGTTAATCAGGCGGCGCTGACTTTGAGAGTCGGCGCCGGGACTTTTCTGCCTGTCAAGGCGGATTATGCCGAAGAACACGAAATGCATTCTGAGCACTTTGATCTCAATCCGGCAGCAGCGGAACTGGTCAACGACACCCATAAGCGGAACAAAAAAGTACTTGCTGTAGGGACTACGACTGTACGTACCCTTGAAAGCTGTGCCGGACCGGACGGAAAAGTCACTCCCGGGGAAGGGGATACTAAAATCTTTCTCTATCCCCCTTATTCCATCAGGTCTGTGGATATGCTGCTGACCAATTTTCATCTGCCCAAAAGTACGCTCCTTATGTTGATCTGCTGTTTCTGCGATCGGGAGAAGGTTCTTGCGGCTTATCGTTATGCTGTGGCGCAGAAGATGCGTTTTTACAGTTACGGCGATTGTATGCTTTTGAAATAATGTTTTGAAGAGGATCGGAAATGTCGGGTATTTTCATCACTTCGCTCTGGCAGGATCCATACTGGTTTTTCGGAGCCTCTTTTCTGGTGATATTTTCAGTCTGCTGCCATGAATTCATGCATGCCTGGATCGCTTTGAAAGAGGGGGATCCCACAGCCGCTGACGCGGGACATCTGACTTTGAACCCCCTGAAGCAGATGGGAGTGTATTCTCTGCTGCTGCTGGCACTTTTCGGGATCGCCTGGGGACAGGTGCCGGTAAATCCTGCCAATTTCCGCAGCCGTCTGAGCGATGTGAAAGTCTCTCTGGCGGGACCTCTTACCAATCTTTTTCTGGCTTTGGGCATGCTTATACTCTGCGCCGTGCTGCTCCACGCCCGGATCGGGCATGAAAGAGCTGTGCAGATGGTCTTTTACGGATGTGTGCTCAATCAGGTGCTTTTCATCCTCAATATGATCCCTGTTCCCGGCTTTGACGGCTACAACATTGTCAAACATTTTTTCCCCCGCTTTCTCCAGTTGAAATCTGAAGCATCCACCATCGTGACTGTGGTATTGATCGTTGTCCTTTTCAGCTGCATCAAATATCTTTTTGCCTTTGCCCGTTTCATCGGATTTGCACTTCTGGCTTTGATTTCGGAGATTCTCTAATGATCGTTGTTGCTGCCGCCGTCGTTTGGAATGAGGATAGAAAAGTTCTGCTCTGTTCCCGCCCGGAGAACAAGCCGCCTGCCGGCTGGGAATTCCCCGGGGGAAAAGTTGAGCCGGGAGAATCTTTTGCCGCAGCACTTGAACGTGAGATGGTTGAGGAACTTTCTCTTTCAGGCAGATGCGGCAAAGAGATCGCTCTCGTCAGAGCACCCACTGTTGAACTTCATTTTTTTGAGTTTTTCCCTGCAGCCGGTGCCGTGGTGAAACCCCGTGAAGGACAGCAGTTCCGCTGGCAGAACGTTGAAGGCGATATGCCAGCTGAGCTCCTGCCCAATGACCGCCCGGTTTGGGAAATATTGAAAAAAGAGAAAAATTGTTGAAAATCCGTACAATTTTTTTGACATTTGAACGTTAATTGTCCGGAGAGAAGAAACATGAATGAACCGGACGATATGATGCTGATACAATCTTATATTTCAGGTGACGAAAGAGCTTTTGAAACGCTCTATCGGCGTCACCGTAAGCAGTTGTATGGCTATTTGTGCAATCTGCTTTCCGGCAACAGTGCAGAAGTTGATGAGATCTTTGAAATGACCTGGCTCAAAGTAATAGATAAACTGCCGGGTTACCGGGATCAGGGGAAGTTCAGCGCGTGGCTTTTCCGGGTGGCCCGGAATGTTTTGATTGATACTCTGCGGAAAAATAAAAATGTGCCCCAGGTTCTGGATTCTGAAGCTCTCCCCGACGTTCCTGATTGGAGCCGGCGACCGGAACGGGAGATGGAGGAGCAGGAGTCGCTCCAAATCATTGAAGAAGCTCTTGCCGAACTGCCGGAAGAACAGCGGGAGGTCTTTCTGCTGCGTCAGCAATCTTTTTCATTCAAGGAAATATCTGAAATACAAGCCTGTTCCATCAATACCGTTTTGGGCAGAATGCACTATGCAATCCGCAATCTGAAAAAATTGATTACCGGCAAGGTAAATTAAGGAGGAGTTATTTATGAAGAAAGTTTTGCCTTACAGAAGCTTGAGTGAACGTGAGGTCCCTGAGCATCTTGACGCCAGGATCCTCAGCTTCGCCGCTGCCCGGTGCCGGCAAAAGAAGCACCGCCGCAGCTGGGTGTGGATCGGGAGCATCGCCGCAATGCTCTGCGTCGCAGCTTTTACCGGAGTGCTCTTTCAGATGCAGATGCGTTCTGCGGAACAGGCAGAACTGCTGGCAATGGGGGATTTTTCCCGGTTGGATCAAAGTGGATACAACATCAGCTTTGAACTTGCTTCAACGGCTGATTTGATCCAGTATTGAAATAAAAAAGTGCTTTCTTCTGGAATCAAAGAGAGCGTATCGGTCAATTCAAGGAGATGAAGATGAATTATTCACGACTTGCAGGAGTTATGGCAGCTGTGGGGGCGTTGCTGCTGACTGTGACTCCGTTGTCTGCTGAAAAAACGCCGCCTGCCAAAGAGCCGGGGAAAGGAGCAAGAATGCGCAGAATGAGGCGCAATGCTGTGCTCTGGCGTGTTTTTTCTCAGCTCAATGACGCCGAGCGCAAAAAAATGCACGATCTTCAGCGGAATAACCCTGAGGCTTTCACGGTTGAAATGCGAAAGCTGGTCGATAAATATGAACAGTTGGAACGTGCCAGAAATGAGCGTCTGCTCTCTTTGATCGACAAATACCGCAAGAGTAAAGATGAAAAAGAGCGCGCCAAACTGAAAGATGAACTCACCCGGATGGAGAAGGAGCGTTTTGAACAGCATCTTGCAGGGCTTTCAAGAACTATTGCCAATACCAGACAGCGTCTTGCGTTCATGGAAAAGGAACTCAATAAGCGTAAAGCCAAAAAAGAGGCTATCGTGGACGCCAGAGTTGAAGCGATGCTGACCGGCAAGATCCCTGTATTTGCTCCTCAGGGCCCCCCCCCGCCGCCGCCGGGACCTCCGGGGCCGCCTCGGAGACCGCCGTTCCGCGGCAGGCCTCCCCGGCCTCAAATGGCAGAACAGGTCAGGTGAAAAATTCTTCCTGAAGGTAAAAACGTGTATCTTATTCATCGCGAATATTATACACGTTTTTTTGCTTCTTTTACTTATTTTATCAGCTTATGCAGGGGAAAATCCGGGAAGGCATTATTTACCGGCAAGATCCCGCAGCCAGGAACGCCACTTGTTTCCGCAGAGAAAATAACCTCTGATCAGAGATGGAGGAGGCATAAGACGGCAGAAAAAATTTTTTTTACGCAAGGCAAGGCGGTACAGCAGATAGAGCGTTGCAAAATGGAGCAGTTCCATATTTTTCCGGGGAATTTGTGCCGCCAGTGGAGATGATTCCAGATTTTTCAGAAATGAAACTCTTTCTTTCAACAGGCGCGAAAACTCATAGTTTTTATCCTGTTGTCTGTTGATGCTTTTGAAGCGTTTCATAATATTGCTGCCGACATAGGTGTCTTCAGAAAGAGTCCGGTTTTTTCCGTGAATGCGGTGAAATGTCAGTCTTTCCGGAACAAGAAGGAGTTTTTCTGCCGCAGCGGAACTTTGAAGGATCCAAAAATCATAGAAAAGGCGTGGCCCCCAAATGGGCTGTTGCTCCAGCATAGATTTACGCACGGCAATATTGTGCCCTGCTCCGCAAATTTTATGTGAAACAAACAGGGAAAACAAATTCTCTTTTTTGCCTTTATAATTCCGGGCGAAGGCAAGTTCTGAATCATCCTGCTGCAGCCAGGGGGTAAGTTGCCCGTCAGTCAAAACTGAAAAGCAGCAGACTGCATCTGCGTCAGGATCATTTGCCAGAGTGTCACTGAGGCGTTTGATTTTTTCCGGCATCCAGACATCATCCTGGTCACAGAAAAAAATCACATCACCGGAAGCCCGCATGGCGAGAGTATGAAAATTCTCATTTATACCCAACTGTTCCGGATTATGATAATATTTCAACTCAAATGGCAGAGTACGACTGTTGCGGAATTCTTCTACGGCAGCAGAAGTCTTATTGTCAGCACCGGAGTCATCTCCAACAAGCACTTCATCCGGAGGACGGGTCTGAAGAGCAAGACTGGCAAGCTGCTCAGCTATCAGTTTTTCGCCTTTATACGCGGCAATAATGACGGAAATTTTCATTTGTCAGTGCATGAAACGGATATTTTCATCAAGTGCCGCTACGATCTGACCTGAGAACAGGAAGTTGAATGGACGGCGGATATAGTAATCCTGCGAAATGGAAAGTCCCGTTCCGGAACAGTTTCCGGCGAATCCCCCGCGATAACAGCGTTTCAAAAAGCCGCTGCGGGCGCGGGAGATCATTTCTCCGTACTTCTTTTCAGAAAGAAGCCCTTCATTGATCATAGGCTGGTAGGTGGAAATAAATGCCATGGTCGCAGAACTTTCAAGGGGCGTTTTTTCTTCATCAGCCACATTGTGCCACAAGCCGCTTTTGTCCTGAGTCCTCAGCAAACCTTCGCCGATGGAGTCGGCAAAGGCGATGAGTTCTGCGGCGGTATCTTCCGGCATCCGGGGCCAGACTTCAAACATCAGTGTGATGCCGTGAAGGATATGGGCAATGCCCCGGCTCCACTTCATGCCGCAGCGTTCAGTGCCGTCACTGAAGTGACAGGGCAATCCATCTGCCGGATCCACATTGAAGTTTCGCAGATGGCGCATGAGGCGCATGGCATGTTCAAGATAGGCGTTATCCCCTGAAGCCAGTGCTGCCGCCGCAAAAACAGGACCGTGGAAATGGAACATCTCGTTATAAATGGTCTCTTTGCGTCTGACACAGTGGGGCTCGTAAAGGGGGAATTCCCCTTTGAGATTCAAACGGTCCGCACAGTTTCCTGCCGCTCCCATGATTCCTGAATCCGACCAGGCACGGGCCTTCATGGTGTTGGTCAGGAGTTGAAGAAACTTTCTGTTGTACTTTTCGTCTCCGGTAAGTTTGGCACACAATGGAGCATAGAGCCAGGGACCAAGAGCATCGTGATGGGGCGGAACTTTTTCAGGATCCTGTGAATCAAAAAGAGGAGGCAGATATTGGCGCAGCACTTCGTTATCGGCAGAAAGAGCGCGCAGATGGTGCAAAGTGAATTCGCTGAACGGCAACTCGGTATTTTTCAGAAATTCTGCTGCACGTTCTTTGGCAAACTGACAGCTCTTTTCTGCGGATTGTTCAGGTACATCGCCCGGGATCACGCCTGAACCGCTCAGAGCGCCGTTGACAGTGATTTCCGCATTGAAATTGGCAAGGATACGGTTGTCTCCGGCTCCGCTGTAATCAATACAGCTGATCATGTGGGACTTGGAATACTCTTCAAGGAGTTTGATCTCCTCTGCGCTCATTTTGCCAAGGATACCCCGATCCAGAAAAAAAACTTTGCTGTTGAGCAGATCCGGCGTAAAATGATCGGGAACACAGTTTGCAGTAAAACCTTTGAAGTTAACACCGATTTCCAGAAGACGGTCGATAATTGACAGGATCTGTATATGATCCTGTTCACAGGAACTGGCTATGGCAACTTGCGGAATCATGAAATTCACCTCTCTGAAATTTTTTCAAGTTTAATATCATCAAGCCAGAAGAAAGAATCCTTGTATCCGGGGGCAAGGTAAAGGTAGACCATGGGTCTTGCCACAGATTCTCCGGGCAGATCAAAGGTGAATTCCAGATCTTTCCAGCCCGGCTTTGTGCCCTCTTTAATTGTGACCTTTCTGTTGCGGATACTGGTTTTGAGAGGACCGGAATCTTTGGCTTGAGCGTTCTCTGTCTGTGCCATGTTGATGGTCAGGAACTGATTTGGAAATCCCGGTTCAAAGATGACAAGACGGCAGAAACTCTGTTTGCCGAGAGCCGCATCTGCTTTGTATGAAAAACGCCACTGCCATTTGCCGGGAGTCATTTTTACATAAGCTCCGCCGATGACGGCACTGCGCCCCAGCGCCCACCCGGAGGAAAGCTGCACTCTGAGGGCAGGGGCGGCTTTCCCGAAACTTTCATTGTCCAGATACCCCAGCAGACGGGCATAGTAACGCCATGGACTGACTTTGCTTGAAAAACGCTCCATGCGTTCTTTGTTCATGGCTTTGAAGTTCTTGTTTTTGACCAGTGGCCATGTGTCAACGGCATCATCGTATGCCATCTGGCGCAGACCGTGCAAGTTCCAATGGATGAACCATTTCTTTGATTTGCCGAAGTCGCCGTTGAGGATTTCAGAAGCGGCCGCTTTGAAGATCATTTCTTTGCTTTCTGCAAGGAGTTTTGCTTCAGGGATGCCGCCGGTAAGGGCACAGAGTCTGAAATATTCAAGGCTGTCGCCGCCGTATCCGGTTCCGGCGCACCAGTCGGTGAATGCGGCTTTCTGTGCAAGGGTGACAAGTTCAGGTTTTTTGTCGATCTCACTCAGAAAGATGAGGCAGGGATAGAGCAGAGATCCCCGGTGACGCGAGTTGAAACCGAGCTGGATGGGATAACCTTTTTCAGGTGAAAGTCCCGGCCACATCTCTTTCAGATCAAGGGCATAGAAATCCATGCTCAAAGAGGATTTCATTTCCCGCCGGAACCAGTCAAGAAGTATTTTTTCACCCGAAAGGTAGTACATTTCCATAAAGGCACAGCAGCCGTACCATACCTGATAGGGATCAAGGCGGGCGCCGTTCCAGGGGAAGAGGGTATTGTCCGGATTGGAGGGAGTGAGATTGGTCTTTTCGGCGTGTGCAACTTGAGTAAAGAAGCGCGTTTTCAGCTCTTTATAACCTAAAACTCCGTAAAAATCCACAAGTCCCAGCAGATAACGTGAAAGAGAGCGGGCTCCCTTGATGTCTCCGGCGGTGACCGGCGTGGAAAGATAGGAGCCTGCCGCCTCTTCAACAACCGCTTTGCTCCGGGGATCGCCAGTCATAAGGTAGTGGTAGATGATGCCCTGGGGCCATGAATGGCTGTAAGAGAAGCCGCCCCCCACATGGTTCCCCGCATGGTACAATGAATCACCCCGGAAGGTGTCGATATCACGGTAATGGATCGCCCGGTCAAAGGCGAAGTTCAGCAAATCATGATCGCCGCATACCACCGCGCGCATGAGTTCTGCGTAATCGCGGAACGACTCCAGATTGCTCCAACCGCCGTCGCCGGGAAGATCGCCGTAGTCAAAAACGCCATCCTGGGCCGCCTTGATCTGTCCTGCTTTTGAGTAGCGGAACTGGAACGTGTCATCAATTTTTTTTGCGGCAAAGGGATAATTTTTCCGGTCAACAGTTCCCAGGGGAAGAAGGAAAAATTTGGTTTCTCCGTAGCGGGCAGGCTCTGCCATGGCGACAGTGCGTTCATAACCGAAACGTGAAACCGCCTCTTGATCAGGGGACCAGATGAAACGCCGTGTCAGCACCAGATTGCTGCTCATAGCGAGCTGTTTTACGGCATCAGGCCAGAGGGCGATGGAAAAATCACTGTTGCGGATCCTCAATTCAGCAGGATGGCGCTCTGCCATCTGGGGCATGATGATCGCACCAGCCCCCCGGAGTGAGTAGGGGGCACTTTTGACGATTTTACCTTTCCTGAAAACCAGACATGAACTCCCCTGCTTGATGTTTTTGCCGGAATCCAGATGGGCATAAGCGCTGCGGAGCGTGAAAGGACGGTTTTCATAAGGATTGTGGAGCGATACTTCGATTTCCACATCGGGGATGCCCTTGAAAAAGCTCATGCGGCACTGGACTGGAATGGCAGGTTTGCCCGGAGCTTTCAGCTCAGTCCACCCCGAAACGACCTGACGGACAGGACCTGCAAATTCAATATCGGCAGGTGTGAAAGTGCCGCGGTAAATGGTGTTTTGCTCATCCCTTGCGTAAAAGGTTATCTTCTGACTTTTTTTCAGGGGTGCCGACAATTTGCCGGGAACAGCATACATCTTGTTGACGCCGTTTTTCAAATCGGCAACTGCATCCACCGCCAGTGCGCGGATACTTCTGTCGGCGGGCCAGCGTGAAATGACCCGTCCCTGAGCAGGGAAAAGTTTGCCCGCTCCGGAACGCACCTGAACACCCAGCCACTCTGAATCGCACTTGAACTTGCCGGAAGCAAAGGGGAGTACCACGGTAAAGGGGACATTGGCGGCAGTTTTCCCGTAGTGTTTCACCGTGAAAGGGATTGTTTCTTTCAGTGAAGCGTTCCCCCCGGCAAAGGATGGAACGGGGCGCGTTCTTTTGCCTTTGTTCAAAACGGATTTGAACGGCGCTTCAAATTTCACGTTGTCAACACAAAGTTGTGTACCTTTGGCAGGAAGAAACGTTATCTTGTAAGGTGCCATCCCTCTGTAGCGCATACGGTTGTCACGGGGCAACCTGAAATTGAAAGTCTGCCATGAGTCAGAAACATTCAATGTTTTTTTGAGCAGCACAAGGGGGATGAAATGCTGATAGGTGTTCCAAATGACCGTTACAGTTTGATTTTTCTTTACTCCCTTCAAATCAAAAGAGAGCGTGCCCATGCGTGAGTGTCCTTCAAACTGCAGTTCAAGGGCTTTGCCTTCAGGGCTGCTTTGAAGAAAGTTGCCGCCTTTGCTCCGGATCAGATCCCAGCCGGGCATCTCCAAGAGGTAGCTTTCAGTGTTCATACGGTTCCACACGGGGCGCCACTCGCCCTCAAAGGTGCCGTTGGGGAAGAAATTCTCACCCTGAAGCGGAAATGTGAACGCAGCGGCGGCAAGAAAGAGAAAAGAAAAATTTTTCATTTGAAAGGTATCTCCACAGGAGTCGTTCCTGACCAGGCGGCAGGATTCCAGAAAGTACATTTCCAGGCGTTGGCATTATACCCCTGGGCAAGAGTTGTGTTGTAATGGGGAACAAATTTCAGCAGCATTGCATGGAGATCCTGAAATACAACGGTACAGGTGCTCATGTGACGGTATTCAACAGCAGAGCTTGGCAGAGAGGATTTGACACCATCCAGAGCCATGACGGTTCCGCCGGGAGTACGCCAGTTGGTGCGTGAACGGAAATGGTCAATGGGACCAGTGGAGAAAAGTCTTCCATTGACGGCGACAGTGGTTTCTTTTTTGCGGTCACCGGAGGGACAGGTGACTTTTGAATTGCCGGAGCCGACACAAAGTCCCTGTGCTGTGATGGCAGGCTGGTCGCCGATGTAGGGGGCGATGATGCGGACATCTTCGGCTCTGTACCACCATTTTCTCTCCCCCATGGTCAAAGGGGGGAACTGTTCTCTGTTATCATCCAGATAGGAGCTGAAAGCCTTGCCAATGGTCATAAAGTTGTTCAGGCATGTGGTTGCTTTGGCACGCTCCCTTGCCTGCTGCAGGGCAGGCAGAAGCATGGCGGCGAGAATGGCGATAATGGCAATTACGACAAGCAGTTCGATCAAAGTAAAATGTTTTTTTGCGGACATGGGTTCACCTCATTTCAGCTTGAAGACTTCAAGATCATAACACCCCATGGGGCGCCGGATGTAAACAGTGTCATTTTCAACTTCAAAGTCGCACTCTTCCCAGAGACCTTCGCAAGTCAGGCGGCAGACTTTGGCGGGCGTCTGAGCGCAGCGGATCTTCAATTCATCAAGTTCATCAAAGTTGAGACTGCACACCAGAAGCAGAAGAGTTCCGTCATTGCATCGGCGGGTCAGAGCGGTGATGTCCTGAAGATCCTGACAGACGGCAGGGAGTTTGCCGCCGTTGAGTCTGTCAAAGATTTCAATGTACCACTCTTTGCGTGGTTCATTGCTTTGAGCGTTGGGGACCTCCTGATGGAACGCTGAGCAGCAGATTGAGCCGCCGGACTCATTCCGGTAAAAGACAGTTGCCGGGGCGACCTCTTCCGGTTCTGCGCCGTTGTAGGCGGCGTAATAGAGTTTGGTCAGGACTTCAGTTGTCTCATCCAGAAGGGTGAAACGGGGGATCCCTGCTGTTTTGGAACAGGTGTAGTACTGTTTTGTCAGAGGATTCATTTCCCGGTTGTAGCGGAAATCCACCATTTCAGCCTTGACGCCGAGAAACTTTGAAAATCCTCTTTCGCAGAGTGCCGCCGCAGCGGGACCGTCAACGAAAAGTTTTCCGGAAAGAAGTTTTTTCAGCTCTTCATCGGTGAAGCGGCTGACTGCCTGGGCTCCGGCAAGGGCGTAAACATTTTCATGATCTAAAACAAAGTCGCAGTAAAAAGGAATACCCAGAATTCCCAGTGTCGTGGCGCTGAAGACCGGATCGGCAAGATAGTTGTGAAAAGTTTCAGATTTTCCGGAGTGCCAGTTTGCGAAACTGTGGCTGGCAGGGATGACGACACCTGTAAAACGGCTTTCCCTGACTTCTGAAACGAGAGTCTGGTAAAATCTGTTGTATTTTCCAAGGATCTTTGTATAATTTTTGTGGATGGGACGCCCCAGCTTTTTCATGTTCACAAGCCACAATTTTGCGCCCCGGAGTCCGCTGAACATGGCAGCGCAAAGTTTGGCATGCATGCTTTTGGATGAACGGCTGTATAAAGAATGGGGGAATGTGTCTGATTCATCAAGAACCATGGGAATGTCTGGATGAGCGTTCCGCAGCGCCATTGTGCGTGAGACGATAGAGGGGAAATATTTGGCAGAACCCTCCATATAGTTGGCATTGCAGATCCGCATGACACAAGGCTGACCGGCAGCGGCAAATGCCTTTGAAACTTTGCCGTTGAAGCGGAACTCCCAGTAGGGCATACAGGAACCCGCCGGGATCGCCGGGTCAACAGCATTTATCGCCTGACGGATGAGCGCTGCAACCCCTTCCGGGATCTCCCGTCTGAGCTCTTCAAAAACGGTACAGATCTCATCGCCGGGGGAGGAGTTTTTCACTGCTTCCCGATACTCTTCAGGCGTGAAGTTTTTTCCGGTTCGCCGGTTGAATTCATCAGTATGCAGCTGACAGAAACACTCTGCTTTGGGGGAAAAGCCCCGGATATCATCATCTCCCATCATAAAGACAGGTTTTTCCGCAGCCAGCAGAGAGACAACGTCAAAGATATATTTTTTGAAATTTTCATCCAGAGGACAGAATCTGACTTTGGCTCCATCCACATTGACAGAGCGTGTCCACTGCTCTTCATCCTTATCCACACGGGGCCAGTGGCCCAGAATGGACTGGAGCAAAACGCCCAGTTTGACTCCGGTTCCGGCAAGCTCTTTTTTGAGGGAGCGGTAGCTTTCGATCATCTTCTGAGCCTTGTTCCATGCGGGGAACCCCTCCGGATGGAGCGTCAGACAGTAGAGCACTGTATCATTGCCTGTTTTTTCCCAATAATCAAGGGCATCTGCGGCAAGTTCTTTTTCCCTGCCGGGGGAGTAGGGGATGATATTGAAAAAACAGAAATTCCGTTCAAGGATGTTGTCTTTCATGAGTTTACCTCTTCAGTTGATTCTAAGGATCACCAATTCATAGCACCCCAGTGAATAGTCCAGTTTGATAACACCGTCAGCTGCGGTGTAATGCGCCTCCTGCCATGTGCCGTCCCCTGCCAGATATTCAACTGTCGAAGGCGTTTTGGCGCAGTGCAGCTCAATATTTTTCAGAGGATCAAAGTTGATGTTGCACACCTCTGCAAGGAGACTGCCGTCTGCGTATTGCCGGGTGATGACCGTGACATTCTGGGCATCGTAGCAGAGAAGGGGCATCTTGCTGCCTCTGAGGCGTTCAATGACCTCAATGAAAAAGTCTTTCCGCGCCTCATTGAACTGAGAGTAGATGATTTTATGGTGGAACGCCATGGAACAGACTGTTCCGCCGTAAGCGTTTTTATAGAAAACCGTTGCCGGGGCGATGTATTCTTCATCATCCGCTCCGGGGTAGGAAACATAATAGAGTTCTGTGAAGACCTCTGCTTTGGGGTCCTTGATGGTGAAGAAGGGAGTCTGTGTATTCATCACAGTAACATATCCCCCCTTGCCGTCAACGCGTTTTTCCCGGTTGTAAGAAAATTCTTTATGTACGGCGGTGATTCCGAGAGCATCTGAGAATCCTCTTGCACAGACTGCCGCCGCTGCCGGACCATCCAGAAGCAGCTTCTTTGACAGGAGTTTTTCAAGTTCTTTATCTGAAAGATGATCAATGGACTCTGCGCCTGAGATGGCATAAACTTCGTTTTCATCAAAGTCAAAAGAGGCTTTGAAGGGAATACCGATGTGTCCCAGCATCACATGTGCCATGTTGGAGTCAGGGACAAGCATCAGTTTGAGCGCCAGCTCATCGAAGTGGGCGGCGTGCCACTCTTCAAAGTTCTTGTGGGCAGGGATGATGACACCTGTGGGAGTTGTCTTTTTGACTTCAGCGGCAAGGGTTTGATAAAGACCTTTGTTTTCAGCAAGGATATCTGTATAGTTCCGGGAAATGGGTTTGCCGCCTTTATGGGCGTTGACATACCACACCTTTGCGCCGTTGACTCCTGCTAAAATGCTGGAGCAGAGTTTTGCGTGAAAACTGATGGCGGCGCGGCTCCAGAGGTTGTGGGGGCAGGTGTCCGCTTCGTCCAGAACCACGGGGATCGACTGGTGAGCCATCCGCAATGCCTGAGTTTTGACCACAAGGTAGGGATATGTTTTAGCAGCACCTTCCATATAATTGGCATTGGCGATCCGCATGACAGGAGGGTGTTTCCCTGCAAAACATCTGGAGGTCTCATCGTTGAAAAGGAACTCCCACCCCGGCATACAGGAGCCGCAGCGGATCTCAGGATCAACGCTGTCCACAGCCTGTCGGATTATAGTCGCGATGCCGTTGGGGATCCCTTTTCTCAAGGTTTCATAAGCATTATAGACCTCATCGCCCACCTTGCAGTCGATAACAGCCTGACGGTACTCTTCAGGGGTGAAATTTTTTCCCGTCATGCGGTTGAATTCTGCTGTATGGAGTTCGCAGAAACACTCTGCCGGGGAAAAACTGCGGATATCATCATCTCCCAGAATAAAACAGGGCGCCTCTTTGGCAAAAAGTACGGTCATGTCAAAAATATACTGCTTGAAACGGGGATCAAGAGGGCAGTAACGGCTGAGCCCCCCTTTGACGTTGACCATCCGCACCCACGGCTCAACGGGACGTGCTTTGAGATCGGTGGGGGGGAAGTTTCTTGCGCCGTGTCCCAGCACTGCCTGAAAAAGCACTCCGAGCCGTGCACGGCTCCCCTGCAGGTGTGCCTTGAGCTTTTTGTAGCTTGCGAGCATACTGTGAACTTTGTTCATGGCGGGGAATCCGCCGGGACTCAGGGTAAGTGAATAAAGAACGTTCCGGTTGCCGGTACGCTCCACATATTCGATCGCCTCACCGGCAAGCTGCTCTTCTTCTCCGGGGGAATAGGGGAGTATGTTGAAAAAATTGAACTCCTGATCAAAGACCTGTTCAGCCATGATTTCTTTTCCTTGACTTGTTATTTAAGGTGAAAAAAACGTTTTTTCTTACAATACACTGCTGTAAAGGCAAATGCAAATGAAAAAACAGTTTTTCTTCCTCAAAACAGGGCTTATGGTCACTTCTTCAGAACTTTTCTGTGCTTTCAGGCAGGATCAAACAGGAGTGATGGTCCTCATCGTGAAAAATTTCCTGAAAGGCGCTTTCCATGAAGACGCCCTCGTTGATGGGAGCTCTGGTGTTGAGGTTCCGGGAATGGGTCGGAAAATTGGCGCTGTGGATGGCAAGGCGCACTGCATGTCCGGGAAGAAAGGTGTTGGCAATGTCCCCCAGGTCGATTTCGTACTCTCTGATTTCCCCGGGAGAGAGGAACTCTTCATGCTCAAGTGACTTGCTGAAGCGCGCCCTGACCATTCCGGTCACAAGGAACATGGAGCGTCCGTCAGGATAAACATCGCTCAGGGTCGCGTAAAAATCGGTGTCAGGAGCGCTGCTGCGGGCAAAGAGACGGAGTTTGACATTACCGGCAATGGTCAGCGGAGTGTCAAGGTTCTCAGAGGTGAAACAGATGATATCAGAGCGTTTTTCAGTCTCTCTGCGGTCATAGTATCCGAGCGAGTGCCTTTTGCCGTTGAAAGAGGGCGTCGGATCGGCGGGATCGTAGGTGTAGGAGGAAATGCTTTCTTTTTTCTCTTCCGGAGTTTCGGCAAGAGAGCGCTTTTCTCTGAGGAAATACTTTTTCTCTTTATTCTGCGGAGGCCATGTTTCTGAATTACACCAGCGTTTTTCCCCCAGAAGAAAAAAGGTGACTTGAGGAAAACCGGGCAGGGGGTCGGAGTCCGGATCATTCAGGGCGCTGAGGATAAATTGATCCTGCAGTTTGACAAGCTCTCTCTGATCGTTTTCTTCCCCGAACTCCTCTTTATTGATAAGACCGCCGTGGACCCAGGGACCGAAAAACATACGGGTATAACGCCTGGCTTTATCTGAAGCGGCAATTTCTTTCATCAAATTGAAACTCAGGATATTTTCCTGTTTGAATGCGTCATACCAGCCTCCTGAAATAAAAGCGGGTGCCCTGACATTACTGAAACGTTCTCTGAGTCCCTGACGCATAGTTGAAGGCGTTTGAGCGGATCGTATGAAATCCCGGAAAAACTCCACCACACCGTAATTGTAGTGCAAATCCGTTTCGTTGACAGGCAGATGGAACAAATCCGCATCAAAGTCAGGCACGTTATTGTATCCGGATTTGTTCCTGTGGAACATACTCAAACCCCAGCAGATCATGAATCCGTGTTTGCTGCCGCCCCCCGGGATCGCAATACTGTTGCAGCTGTGGACAGCGGCAACATGAGGACGCAGAGCGACAATGGCACTGCTGCCGCTGTAAGCGGCCGCCCACTGTGTCAACCCGGAGTAGGATGAACCGGTAAAGGCGACTCTGCCGTTGCTCCAGGGCTGCTGCAAGATCCAGTTGAGTGTGTCTTCGCCGTCGTGTTCCTCATTCAGCTTGCGGGTGGGGAAAAACTCCCCTTCGCTTTCAGCGGTGCCGCGGCAGTGCTGATATACGGCGGCAAGACCGTGTCTCAAGGCAAATGTGCTGGGACCGGCAAGAGAGTCCCGGCGGAAATAGGGGGAACGGAACAATATAGTCCCGGCAGGTTTTGAAACTCCTTTGGGCAGAAAGACCGCAGTATAAAGTTTTTTTCCGTCCCGCATGGGAAGCATGCGGATCTGCATATCAAATTCTCTTTCATCATAAGTTGAAAAAGGGGTGACTTCATACTGGTCTTGGGAATTCATAGTCAATTTAGCTTTCAAGTTAACACAATTCAACGAGGAGCACTTCCCGGCGGCAATTGATGCGCCATGGGAAAGATGCGTGATTGACACCTGTTGAAACGATCATGCGGGTCTTGATATTATCTTTCCCGTAAACACCGCAGGTCAGGTGCCGCCCGTAAAAACTGGGAGCTGTGATGGCTCCGAAAAGAGGTATTCTGATTTGTCCGCCGTGGGTATGACCGCAAAGGATAAGTGAAAAATCGTTCAACGGATATTCCCGGTCCACTGCGATAACAGTGTCGGGACGGTGAACGAGAAAAATCTTTTCCCGCTCTTCAGGAGGCTGCTGCGTTACAGCAGGATAACCCCTTGAAATATCATCGCAACCATAGATCCAACCCCAATCGCCGATCGTAATGGCATCGTTGCAAAGATAGTTCCAATCGTACTTCCTGAAAAGTTCTTTCCAGAATTTTTGCGGGAGCCAGTTCTTTCCCCGTTCCCAGTTGCCGGGGATCGCTGCACATTGGGGAGCACAGCCGGAAAGTTTCTCAAGAATAGAAGGAAGAAGTTTGATATTTATGGCATCACTGCAGAGGTCGCCTCCGCAGAGAAGCAGATCCGCTTTGAGACTCCGGAGAATGGAGCACAGCTCATCGCCGAGTGACTCGCTTTCCGGAGCATAATGGAGATCCGAAAAAAAAAGGATCCGCTTGCCGACGGCAGAATCGTGCCACGCTTTGATACAGTGGCGGACCACTTGAATGACTCCGCCACCCGGAATAACGGACGCAGCATCATATCCTGCCAGACACCGCCATCTTTGGGCATGACGGTATCTGGGGACCAATGCCGGAAAATAAAGTTTGAGTATCTTATCTCTCAAGCGTCAAGCTCCGCCACCAGGGCTGCGGGGAGTGCTTTCACGGCGCAGAGTTTGCAAGTGCGGTTTCCGGGAACCTCAAAGGTGTCTCCCACAGAGTGTCCCAGAATCGCAGCGCCGAGGCGTGAACGGTAGGAGAGATACTTTTTGTCCGGATCACCATCTCTTGCGCCCAGCAGGAAGAAGCTGTCTTTGCCGGAGTCAGAGAACTCCACCTCGACAACGGAACCGATGACGGCGGTGTTGTCGACAGTGACATCTTTCATCAGCATTGCCTGGATCGTACCCAGATCATGTTCCAGTTCCTCTCTGCGGCGGCGCAGGAAGTTGCGGCGCTCTTTGGCGGCGTCAAATTCGGCGTTTTCGCGGAAGTCACCGTGGGCACGGGCGGTTTTGAGAGCTTCGCGGTTTTCGGGGATCTGAACGTTGATAAGATCATCAAGCTCATCCTGCATGCGCTGCCGGGAAAGAGCACTGGTGAATTCGGCAGTTTCTTTGGGAGCAGAAAGAGAGTCCTCTTTCTTGGCGTTGGCGTTGATCAACTTGTGGGCAGCGCCGTTTTCCAGATATTCGCGGAGACTTTCGGAGTTTCGTGCCATCTTGGCAAGAAGACTCTGACGGTCGCGGGGGCCGAGGAAGGTCGCTCCCTGAAGCACAATGGCGAACTCTTCGACGCCGGAGCAATTTTCCAGAACGAACTGCTGGAAATCACTTTTATCCATGAGTGAAGTTTTCAGCTCACGCAGTGCGGCGTTCCATGCACGCGGCGGCTCTTCAGTCACATTCAGAGCACGGCAGACATTTTCAATGTTGACCAGTGAAAGAAGTTCGTCATGTTTGTGCTTTTTGCGGTTCTTCCAGATCCACATGAGCAAGTCGCAACTGCAGCGGCTGACCTTTTTGGCGGCATCATAGATCTGGTCAGAATCCAGCAGAATGCAGATACTGTTCAAAGCCTTGAGAGGCAGAACCAGCGCACACTCAGTCAAATATTCGTCGTCAAAAGCGATGATGGTGGCTTTTGCGAGTCCCTCCAGATTCTTTGCGGGCAGATCACCCCAGAGAGAGAGCGCGTCGTATGAAGCCTTTGCAGGTGTTTCCGGCCAGAAGGCAGCCTTGGAACGCATGGGGGCGATGACCTTTTCAAGGTTGACGCCGTTCATGCGGAGCGCGATACCGGAAATATCCATGGCAAGAAGTTTGGGGTTGCGTTTGGCGGTTTCAGGCTTCAGCTGTGTGAAGAATTTGACAAAAAGTTCAGTGTCTGCATCAGAAAATTCTCCGGCATCGCCTTCTTCCTGAAGCAGGTCGCTGATTTCCTGAAGACTGCGTCCGTTGCAGGAACGGCGTTCACTGGAAACAGGTGCCGCCGCAACAGCACTGCCCTCTTCACCCTGCCAGTACTGAGCAAAGGCAGCGGGAGTCATATTTCTGCCGCAACCCGCCTGAGCCATCTCTTTGATGGTCTCTTCGGCAAGAGGCAGCAGGGTACGGCGCTTGATGATGTTGTGGAACCCGGTGTAGGTGGGCATATTGGTGGTGGAAACCAGTTTGTTGAGTTCAGGACCGGGAGCAAGCAGAACAGCCTCTTTGAGAACTGTGTCAAGGGGAGTGGCGCTGTTGACACCGATGCCGGAAAAGGCGTTGACGATCACAGTACCGTTGATGTTGTCGATGGTGCCGATGACACCCCAGCGTTTGCTGCCGGGAAGAAAGACGATGGTGCCGTTTTTGAGAAGCTGCAGCTTGACCCAGCGTGAAGCGATTTCCTGGATCTTGAGTTTTTCATCTCTGACTCCGATGGCGCGCATGACCGGAGGACGGGAAAGATAAGGAGGCAGCAAAGTTGTCGCTGAATTGACCAGCACCTTGCGGAACAGTTCAGATTCAGGCAGCTGCAATTCAGCGGCGCGGAAACAGAAAACAGCCGCTTCGGGGTTGAGCTTTTCAACCAAGCCTTCCCAGAGGGTATCGAGAGCGTTGCCTGCTTCGGCAGGGATCACTGCTTCTTTGGCAAGCAGATTGTAAAGAGCGTCAAAGTTTGCTTTAACCGGCGCATCAAGCGCCGCCAACACCAGATCGTCCAAAACGGCCATGTCCATAAGTGTAAAATCTCCTTGATAAATACATTTGTATAATATAATTCAAAAAAGCCTTTTTGTCAAGGCGGAGCCGGCAAAAACGCATCCGAAAGTTACTCTGTACCGGAAGAAGTGAGATGTGCGGGAAATGCTTATTGAAAGAAGAGGCGCAGAGGTAAAAAAAGAGTTTTACCTGAAAAATCATTTGCTTTTTGTTTCAAAGTGTGATATTTTAGGAGTGATGATTCAGGAATCTTCAGGAGATGATCGTTTTATGGAAATCAACCATCTTGATAAGTTCAGAAAAACTATTGCTTCAGGCAAAACCGCCATTGGTGCCGTGGTGTCGCTTTCTGATATGGCTGTCTGCGAATGTGCCGGTGACTGCGGACTGGATTTTGTTTGGATCGATGCCGAGCACGGTCCCCATACTCTTGATACCATCAAGGGACATGTGACGGCTTGCCGTGGAACGGGGTGTGCTCCTTTTGTCCGGGTGTGCGCCAATGATCCCGGCGTGCTGAAACCGGTACTTGACCTGGCTCCTGCCGGCGTCATTATCCCCATGGTCAACAGCGCTGAAGAGGCGGAGGCGGCGGTTTCCGCCTGCCGTTATCCTCCCCGGGGTATCCGTGGCTGCGGTGTGCGCCGCGCTGTGCGTTACGGGGCGACGGATCTTTTTGAATATCTCAAAATTTCTGATTCTGAACCGCTTGTCATCGTTCAAATCGAACATATCGACGCCGTGAAAAATCTTGATGAGATCCTCAAAGTACCCGGTCTGGACTGCATTTGTGTCGGTCCCTGCGATCTTTCAGGCAGCATGGGGATCCTCTGCCGGACAGAGGATGCTGAACTCAACAGGGTCATTGATGAAATTTGCCGCAAGACTAAAGCCGCCGGCAAGATGCTGGGAACTGCTTCGGCCCCTCTGTCAAGATGGCAGGAGCGCGGCGTTGACTGGATCGCCATGGGCAGCGACTGGGGCTTTATGGCTCAGGGATTCCGTGCCATGCTCAAAGAAAGGGATGGCAAATAACGCAGTCGTGCCATTGAGAAAAGAATTGTTTCCCGATGAAAAAATACGCAGAAATACACACTCTCGGATGCCGTCTCAATATTGCTGACAGTGCCCTGCTTACAGCACGTCTTCAGAGCGCAGGTTATGAGGTCGTGGAACCGTCAGCGGGTGTTTCTGCTGACCTCATATTGCTCAACAGCTGTGCCGTGACTGCCGAAGCCGCAGCAAAAAGCCGCCGTATGGTGCGCCGGATGCGGCGGGAAAATCCCGGCGCGCAGATCATTGTTACAGGATGTGCCGCCCAGCTTGATCCCCACACCTTCCTCGATGCGGGAGCCGATGCGGCACTGCCCAATGACGGAAAAGTTGTGATCCCGGACTCTGTGGAGCGTTTCGGTCAGGGAGAGGTTGAACTTAATTCCGGAAAGAGCGTATTCAAAGAAGAGACTCTTTCGGCATTTCCTTTCCGCAGCCGCGCATTCATCAAGATCCAGGAGGGGTGCAACAATTTCTGTACCTATTGCATTGTTCCCTATGTGCGGGGCAGGGAGCGCTCCCGGGCGCTGGAAGAGGTGATATCCGACTGCCGCAAGGCTGTGGCAGACGGATTCCCGGAACTGGTGCTGACCGGAGTGAATACCTGTGCCTATAATGACTCCGGATGTGATCTTGCAGGATTGCTGGAGATCCTCTGTAACATTCCGGGCGACTTCCGGATCCGTCTGAGTTCCACTGAACCCCGGATGGATCATTTTTCCATGATCGACGCCATGGCGGCGGGAGGGGAGAAAGTCTGCCGTTTTCTGCATCTTTCTTTGCAGCACGGCTCCGACAGGATCCTGAAACTCATGAACCGCCGCTATACCTGCGATGAATACCGCCGTTTTGTTGCCGCCGCCCGGGAAAAACTGCCGGGTGTCCATGTGGGAACAGATGTGATCGTGGGATTCCCCGGTGAAACCGATGATGATTTTGCACAATCTCTTGAATTTGTCAGAGAGATGGCATTTGCCAATGTGCATATATTTTCCTACTCTCCCCGTCCGGGGACTCCGGCGGCAAAAATGCCGGAACAGGTGAAACCTGATGTGGTCAAAGAAAGGTTCCGGCAGCTGAAAGAGGTGGCGGAGCAGAGTGCCGCTGCATTCAGAAGATCTCAGATCGGCAAAAATGCTCAGGTCATCTTTGAACGTTCTGACAAAGGTCTCTTGCGGGGGTGGAGCGACAACTATCTTTCTTACGCTGTTCCGGAAGGCATGTTCCCTCCCGGGAAAATCGTCAACTTTACCGCCCTTGAAGAGTTCCTGGAAAAAGAAAACCCTGCTGAGTAAGTTTTTGAACTCACCCGGCAGGGAGGATACAACAGGAACGTACTTTATTTTGCCTTGAGCAAAAAGACGCCGCCCACAGCGAAGAAGTTGGGGTAGAGCTTGCTCAAGCGGGGAAAACGCGCAGGAATGGGGATCTCTTCTCTGATTTCAAATCCCAGTTCGCAGCAGAGCTTTCTGAAGTCATCAATGGTGCTCAAATGGATATTGGGCGTATCATACCAGTGATAGGGGATCTGGGGCGTCCGGGGCATTTCTCCGCGGAACATCAGTTGGAACCGGCATGAAAAATGAGCGAAATTGATGACACTCACTGCCGCAAGTTTGCCGATGCGGACGATTTCCTGAAGCAGTTTGTCAGGGGCTTTGTTTTCCTGAAGTGTCTGGCTCAGGATCACCAGGTCAAAGCTGCCGTCCTCCAGAAATGAAAGAGGTTCGCTGAAGTCCCACTGGACGACAGGCACATTGTTGGCGATACATCTGCCCACGAGAGCGGGATCGATCTCAAGTCCGAGGACCTCAGCCCCCCGGTCGTTGCGCAGATGGCGCAGAAAACTTCCGTCGCCGCATCCCAGATCGAGGACTCTTGCGCCGGGTGTGACCAGAGAAGAGATGACTTCGAGATCAAGACGCATATTCAAATCACGGTGAGCCTTAAACATTTTC
>JAFWBQ010000017.1 GCA_017507125.1 Lentisphaeria bacterium | reverse complement strand
TTGAGGTAGTATTCAAACCCCGCTTCAACGTTTGCATATTCATCCAGCAGCAGCGGTTTGCGGGAAACGGTGTCACCCAGATTGAGGATTGCCCCGGCTCCGGTTGAGCGGATCACCTCTCCCAGTTTTTCAAGGCGTTCCCCATCGGACATGTCACTGTGGCGCCTGTCACTCAAGTGAAGGTCGCTGATGATCAGAATCTTCATAGTTCAGCCATGACCTCTGCGTAAGAACGTTTATTGCTTGTGACCTTTTCAACAGGAATATGGTCCGTGTTCCAGGGCACAAGAAATTTGACGGAACCGTCAGCATCGATCTCAAAGGTACACAAGGCAGCATTGAAAGAAATACCCCAGTTGCCGGAAAATCCGGCTTTTTTTGCCAGATAACTGGTGGCGGCTCCCACGGAGGCGCCGTGTCCCACAAGCAGAATATCCTCTTTCGGAGGATGAGCGAGAAGTTCATCAAGAAAAGGCCACACTCTTTTTTCAACATCTTCATTGGATTCCGGCCCTCTGGGTATGATCCAGGGATATTCAAGTGTTGCATCAGGGGCGATGCCGGGGAAGTTTTTGCGGATCTCTTCCATAGTCATTCCCGGGCAGCGGGGTTGGTCAAAAAACAGTATTTCCTGAATACGCGGTTCCGGAGCGACTGTCACGCCGCAGATGGCACCGATGATAGAAGCGGTTTCAATGGTTCGGGCATAAGGTGAGGAGATGATCCTGCCTTTGAAGTTCTCTTTTTGCAGATGTTTTCCCAGAAGTTCCGCCTGTTCCCGCCCCAGAGGCGTGAGAACATAATCGTTGTCAGGGAGTTCATAGTTTGCCCCTTTGGGCATATCAGCGAGGGCAGGTTGTCCATGTCTTGTTATGCGAAGTATCATTTGAAGGGTCTCCAGTGGTATTCTTCTTTAAATTCAAGTTCTTCCAGCTTTTTTGTTCTTTCAGCTGCGGCAGGGCAGGAACCGGGGGCGTGGGCGTCTGAGCCGACTTCAAAAAGGATCTTTTCGTCGCGGATCCTCTTCAGAAAGTCCAGATAGACAGGATCCTCAAAGTAAGGACGGTTGATTTCCAGGGCTTTGCCTGATTCTTTGGCAAAATGCAGTATATCTTCAAGAAAGTTCTGCGGAATAAGGCCCCAGTGCCACAGGGGAATGTCTCCGCTGCGTTCCCAACGGTGTCCCTCTCCGAAGGGATGACCGATGAAATCAATGTTTGAGTTGTATTTCAAAGCATTGGTGATGCATTTGTGTTCACGGGCAATGTATTCCTCTATGGTTTTTCCGGATTTGGGAGAGTCGTGAACAGAACCGATGAGATAATGGAGTCCCAGCTTTTCGCGTCCATCTTTGCCGCAGAAGTCGCTGCCGTCATCTTCAAGGTCTGCTTCGACGCCGAAAAAGACATTATCCCGGGGGAACTCCGGCGAATAAAACTCTGCCGCAAGCTCTTCAAGGCAGTAAAAGGGATGTTTGGGGGAGTCGTTGCAATGTTCGACGATCCCCACATAAACACTGCCTGCTTCTCTGGCGGCTGCAAGCTGTTCAGCAGCAGTGGGACCGGGAACAGCAGCTGCCGCTTTTACTCTGTAAAAAGAGGCGTGTATGTGATAATCACTTTGTATAAGCATAATAAAGACTCCTTGCAGTTTGTTCATATAATTTACTCCGTTAAAATCTTTTTGCAACTATCTTTTAATAATTTGGTGGAAAATATAAGGAATGAGTGCTATCTTAAATGGAAGAATCAGGAAAAAGGTGAAATAAAATTTATGGAACAGCTGCTTTTTACCGATGTCCGGCTCTTTGACGGCTCTGGGAAGGCATCTTTTGCCGCAGATGTGGCAGTGAAAGATGACCGTATTGCTGAAGTCGCTCCTGCCGGAACTCTCAAGAAAACGGGAAGCTCTGTCGTTGACGGAAAAGGTCTTGCCCTGACTCCGGGATTTGTGGATGTCCACTCTCATTCAGATGCCCGGATGATCCAGTTCCCCGGAGGGGACTCCAAGATCTCTCAGGGGATCACCACCGATATTTCAGGCAACTGCGGTTTTTCTCACTATCTTGCCGATGTGGATGACAATGATCTTGAGGAACATACCGCCCGCTGCCGGGGAAATTTCAGCGCATACGTTGAAGTCGTGGAACAGGCGCAAGGCGCTATGAACAGCGTTCACCTCTGCGGTCACAACTCCCTGCGTGAGTACGTCATGGGGTTCGATGAGCGCAAACCCTCTTCTGAGGAGATGCGGCAGATGAAAGAACTTCTTGCTGATGCTCTTGCCAACGGAGCCGCCGGATTTTCCTCAGGACTGGTCTATCTGCCGGGGCGTTACGCAGATACTGAAGAGCTGAAAGAGCTTGCCTCTTTGCTCAAAGGAACAGGCAAACCCTACGCTACCCATATCCGCAGCGAAGGGAACACTCTTCTTGAGTCTCTTGAGGAATCCATAGAAATTGCCCGTGCCGGTGACGGAAATCTGGTCGTCAGCCACTTCAAAACCTCCGGCGAAGCCAACTGGCACAAACTTGATGCCGCCTTTGAGCTCATTGAAAAAGCTCAGGAGTCCGGCATGGATATTCTTGCCGACCGCTATCCTTATATATACTCATGCACCACACTGAGCATCATTCTGCCTGAACCTTACAACAAGCTGGACAACCCCACCTTATGCGGCAGACTCAAAAATGAAAGTGCTTTCAGAAAAGAGCTTGCCGAAGCATTGAAGATCCGCTGCACAAGGGATTGGAGCCGGATACTGATCGTGGATTCCATGTCAGAAAAACATGCCCCCTGGTTCGGCATGAGTATGACTCAGATCGCCGGAAAAATGAATTGCCACCCGGCAGAGGCGGCAGTCGCCATTCTTGCCGAAGGAGTCGCTCCCGGAGCGGCTTTCGGTACCATGTGTGAAGAAAATCTGGAACGGATCCTCAGCAAACCCTATGTTATGCCGGGGAGCGACGCCAATATCAGAGCCTACACCGACGGCGGCACCCACCCCCGCGCTTTCGGCACTATGCCCTGGTTCTACCGGATCGCCGCAAAGCATGACACCCCTGAATCGGTGATCCGCCGCATGAGCGCCTTGCCCTGTGCCAAGTTCAACCTTGCCAACCGGGGGATCATCGCTCCCGGATACTTTGCCGACCTTGTGCTTCTTGATCTTGACAATTTCTCAAGTCCTGCCGACTACGGATATCCGAATCAGAAAGCCCGGGGGGTTGAAAGAGTTTATGTCAACGGTCAGCTTGCCTATGCCGCAGATGAGGAAATAAAAATATTCCGTCCCGGACGGATGCTGAGAATAAAATAATCAAAATACCCAAAAGAGAAATGCTATGGAAAATATACTTTTTACCAATGTGGAACTTTACGACGGTACCGGGAATCCCCCCTTTATGGCAGATGTGGCAGTCAAAGATGAGCGTATTGCCGAAGTCGCCCCCTCCGGCTCTCTGAAAAAGACAGGTGCGGTTCTGGTTGACGGAAAAGGTCTTGCTCTGACGCCCGGATTTGTGGATGTTCACGGTCACTCCGACGGCAAGGCGGTCACTGTGCCGACAGGGGACTCCAAGATCTCTCAGGGAGTCACCACAGAAGTCACCGGGAACTGCGGTTTCTCTGACTACATGGATGAGATCAAAGACAACGATCTGGGTGAAGAGATCCACAATGTCAGAGGGAACTTTGCCGCTTACGCCGATCTGGTGGAGCGTTCTCATCAGGCGCTCAACATTGCCCACATGTGCGGTCACAACACCTTGCGTGCCTATGTCATGGGATATGAAAACCGTCCTCCCACCCGGGAAGAGATGCGGCGCATGAAAGAACTCCTTGCCGATGCCCTCGCCAACGGCGCCGCCGGATTTTCCGGAGGTCCCTACTATCTGCCGGGAAAGTTCGCCGCCACTGAGGAACTGAAAGAACTTGCCTCTTTGCTCAAAGGAACAGGCAAACCCTACGCAACCCATATCCGCAGCGAGGGCGATACCTTGCTTGAGTCCATTGAAGAAGCCATGGAGATCGCCGGCGCAGGTGATAATGACTTGCAGATCAGCCATCTGAAAGCCTCGCCGAAGTGGAACTGGCACAAAATAGATGCCGCCTTTGAACTCATTGAAAAAGGGCAGCGTGAAGGTATGGATATTCTTGCTGACCGCTACCCCTATATCCATTGCAACACATCCTTGCGGACCATCGTTCCCAAACCTTTTGACGTGGTGGATACTACGACTCTTTGCACCCGTCTTAAGGAATCCGCACAGTACCGTGCTGAATTGCTGGCAGCTTTCAACGACGGCAGAGAGCGGGGCTTTGACAGAGTGCTGATCATGAATTCTCGTGAACCCTCCCACCGTCCGTACTACGGAAAAAGTCTGGTTGAGATCGGCGCCGAAAAGGGGATTACGCCCGAGGAGGTTTTCGTGGAGCTTCTTGCTTCAGGGCGCTGCCCCAGTGCTGCTTTCGGCACCATGTGCGATGAAAATTTGAACAAGATCCTTGCCAAACCCTATGTTGTGGCAGGCAGTGACGGCAATATCCGCCGTTTTGACGACAACGGGACCCATCCCCGGGCTTTCGGCACTCACCCCAGATTTTTCCGGATAGCCGTCAAATACAATGATTACGCTTCAGTCATCCGCCGCATGACATCTCTCCCCGCCGCCAAGTTCAATCTGGAGGGCAGGGGAGTCGTTGCGCCGGGGTATTATGCCGACTTGACCCTTGTTGATCTTGAAGGTTATGACAGCAAAGCTGATTATGCCGTTCCAAACCGGCGCGCCGAGGGGGTCCGCGCCGTTTATGTCAACGGGCGTCTTGCTTACTCCCCCGATCCGGAAGTGGATACTCAACGCCCCGGGAAAATGTTGCGGATAAAATAATAAGATGATTTTATCTCTGTTCTCCTTGACATTTTTCCATTGGTATGATAGTTTATAAAAGAGCGCCTTTTTTTTGTGTTTCATTCAGGAGTTGTTATGAAAAAAAAGTTTACTTTGATCGAATTGCCGGTTACTACTGCCCAACAGATCTGTTTTTCAAAAAATAAAAACGACACATCCTTACGCCCGACAGGGCGCACTTCACGCATTTTTGACAATAGTCAAAAATGCTCTTCACACCTTCACATCTTCACTCGATCAGCGTTCACGCTGATTGAACCTCTGGTGAAAAGATCCCATCTCTGCTGTGATCGTGTTTATGGCAAAGAAGAAGGTCTTTCACCTGCCCATGGGCAGGTGAAGCTGTACAGCTTCACCTTAATAGAGCTTCTTGTCGTCATTGCCATCATCGCCATTCTTGCTTCTATGCTGCTGCCCGCGCTGCAGCAGGCCCGGGAACGGGGCAGGGAAACAACATGCAAGAACCAGCTTAAAAACATCGGGCTTATGACTGCTCAGTATACTGACGCTTACAACGACTTCTATCCCACAGGCGCTAAAGATGACGCCATGGGGACCTCATGGTTTACTTGTATGCAGGAATTTCTGGGCTCCTCATTTATCTCTCCCACAGGGAAATTCCGCTGTCCCATCAATTCAAGCAGCGCAGATATCCCCCTCAATTATGCCCCCATGTTCCGTTGTCCCACTGATATGTTCCGTGCCAGCAAAAGCACCAAGAAAATCAAACAGGCTTTAAGTTATGCTATGAACGCTATGGTTGGAACTGAAAGCACCAAAGGAATGAAAAAGACCTCCCAGATACTCCGTCCCTCCACCCGGCTTTACCGGATCGACTGTACCTACACTGCCAAGCCTGACAGTTATGTCAATCTTGTTAATTACACTAAAATTTACGGGTTGAATGAGAATGGAGCACAAGATAAAGGCGATGTTTCTTACCGGCACAACAACAGAGCCAACACCCTTTTTCTGGATTGGCATGTGGGTTCTATGAATTACGCTCAAACAATGTCTTCTGCACATCAAATGCTTTTCTACCCCACCGAATGAGGTTCTATTGAAACGGGTTTTTAAGAGGAGAAGACCTTGAAATGAAACATTTTCTGATAACAGCAGTATTGAGCCTTGTATTTGCAGTGCAGGGCGTTGAGTATTTCGTCTCCCCCGCAGGCAGCAACAGCGCAGACGGGAGAAGTGAAAAAAGTTCCTTCAAGACGATCCGGAAAGGTATGGATGTTTTGAAACCGGGAGATACATTGACCATTCTCCCCGGAGCTTACCACGAAGCTGTCCGCAAAGTTTTTGACGGCGATCCAGCGAAGAAAACTGTGATCCGGGCGAAGGTTCCCGGTACTGTCCTGATACACGGTGATCTGCCTCTGGGCAACTTCAAACTTCACGACCAAAACAAAGGGATATATGTGACTGAGTGCGCCTCAGAGCCTGAGTCCGTCTTTGAGAAAGATACTTTCACCCTCTATGAAAGACAGAATAAAAACTTTCTGATCCTCCCCGTGCCTGCTCCTGCAAGCTGTTATTACGACGCTCAGAAAAAGCAGCTTTATGTGCGTACCTCTGACGGAGCTGCCCCCTCAAAACACAAGCTGGCAAGAGGAGTGTTCCCCGCAGACGGATTTGCCCTTTTGCCCGGAAAATCCCAAAAAGTCACCAATGTGGAAATTGACGGATTGACCGTCCGGGGATTTATGACTCAAAAGGTCTCTTTCTTCTTCGCCAGCTGGGGCATCGTCATCAACAGCGCTCAAAATTGCCGCATCAAAAGGTGCACCGCTGTATTGAACTGCGGCGGTATCAGTATGAACGGCGCAACTGACAGCCGTATTGAAGAATGTTCCGCCATCGGCAACGGTACTTTGAGACAGGTTTCAGGCGGCAATATCATCATCTGGTCAGGGAACAACTCCGTGATCGACAAGTGCTTTTCCTATCTTTCAAGAACTTACGGGATCCGTTTTTACGGTTCCAATCAGAAAGACACCATCAGCCGTTCCGTCAGCATTGATGACAAACGGGGCTCCATCTGGATCAAACCCTGCGACCGTTACAGCAAACTTTCTGAAGTCTTTGCACCCTCGCTTGTAGCGTGCAACAATTCTGAGTATTCTGTTTTCAATGAGAATGATTATGACCGCAGCGGCAAAAATGGTGCAACCTCCCTTGTTTTGAAAAAAGAGATCGTTCACGGTTACCGTGACTCCTTTGCTGATGACAGTGCTTTTGATTTCCGTCTGACAAAAGAGTCAAAAGTCAAGCAGGGATTTGCCGGGAAGGATTTCTGCTATCTTTCATGGAAAGGCGATGACCGGAACGATGGTCTCAGCCGGAAAACGCCCCGGAAAACTTTGAAAGGTCTACCCCGCGGAACAACCGTGTATCTGCTCCCCGGCAGATATCAGGGGGATCTTCACATTTCTCAAGATGAGATCACACTTGCCGGGTACGGCCAGTATGCCCCTGCCGTCATAGAGGGAAGTGTGAAAGTCACAGGAAACAATGTCACTTTGCGGAAACTGGGATTCACTACCGCCGGGACCGCAGTCATCTCTTCCGGAAAAGCTCTTACCCTTGAGAGCTGCGGCTTCAGCAGTTCTGCCGTCGCAGTAAACTCTGAAAAGCCTGTTACCATTACCCATTGTGCTTTTGCTGAAAATGTGAAAAAAATCATCTCCAATCCTGAGAGCGTGATCAAAATGAGCATTTTGAACAAAGTTCCTGCCGCAGCCGTACTTTTCGGCAACGCATATCCTGCAGCGGTTCCGGCTCAGGATGCAGCAGGAGTCCGGTTGACGGCTCACTTCAACGGCGCCGCCGCCGGAGACTTCACCTTGAAAAATGAGGATGCCTTCAGAGGAACCGCCCCGGACGGAACGCTGATCGGCCCGGTCTTTTTCCTTTTCGGTCCTGCAGAAAGCTCCTGTTTCAACATGAAGTTCATTCCCACTGGCAGTACCTCCGGTTCGCTGCAATTTGAGTCTGATGCGGTTTTGAAAAATTCCAATGTCATCTTCCGGGAAAAAGGCGGCAAATGGCGCACCGTATCAGACAATACGGTTGCGACCACCCTTGCTTACGTTTCTCTGGAAAACTTGAAACCCGGAACGCAGTATGAATGTTTTGCAACTTCCAACAAACGCAATTGCTATGTTCCGGGCAACCGTTATCTGCCTGAAAAGATCAACTATAAAAAGCCCGGAAAAAACCGTTCAGCAACTCTTTCTTTCACAACGCCCGCCGCTGATTTTGCTCCTAAGACCATCTATGTTTCTGTAACAGGGGATGATCAGGCACCGGGAACAAAGGCGCATCCCATGAGGACTATTTCTGCCGCCGCATTGAAAACAGTTCCCGGCGATACAGTTATTGTCCGCGGCGGCGTCTATCAGGAGTCCGTTCTGATTCCCGTCAGCGGAGCTCCGGGAAAACCGGTGACTTATTGTGCTGCTCCCGGAGAAACGGTCTGGCTTGACGGAAACAACCGGCAGTTCTGCCGCGGATTTGCCGCATTCGGCAAAAGGCATCTGCGTTTTGACGGATTCCGGATCCGGATGTTCGGAACGGCTCTGATCAATGCCAGCGGTGTTTACAACTTCTTCCACTGCCGGGATATCAAAGTGACAAGGTCCTTTTATGACGGCAGAAGTCCCGGATATTCCCCCCACATTCTTCATGCCCGTTTTTGCAGGGATATTCTTCTGAAAAACTCCGTTGCCATCAACTGTATGGGCTCCATCGCCATCGTTGACTCAAACGATATCAACATTGAAAACAATGTATTGCAGATGACCAACATCTGGCCCCTGGTGGTTTGGGGAAATCAGAAAAATGCTGTCCGTTTTGTAAACAATATTGTTTCAGATAATTTGAGAGCCAAGACCCATGAACCTTTTCTGAAGATGGCCGCCCTTGATAATATTGTCGAAGCTGATAACATCTACTTTGCCCGCTATCCGGGAGCAATACGGAAAGCAGTCGGCCTGCACAACAATAAAAAATGGACTCTTGATGAGTTTTACCGTCTCAAAAAGAAAAATGGCGGTTCTTTCTACGCCAACCCCAACTTTGCCGCTGTGCCGAAACTTCTCACATGGAAGACCCCTCAGGAACGGGCGGCTGATATGAAAAAAGGTCCCGCTTTCGGGCGGGGCGTCAATAATTATGAGTTCGGACGTGATCCCCAAAACCAGAAGCGGTACCGGGTCTGGGACTTCAAAGACTTTTTTGCCCGTCCGGTGCGGAAAAACGCAGGCGGCAAAGTTATCGGATTGGAACCTGAGGCTTTCAGGGGATTTTCCGAACTCTCAAAAACAGATGAAAAGTGGTATATTTTTCAGTAAAAAATCCAAAGGAAACAAACTGTTATGAAATTCATATCTGAAAATCACGAACTTGCGTGGAACAATACTCTTGCGCTTTTGAAACCCACTGCCGCACAGCTGGAACATGGTCTTGAACTCCATAAGAACCTTTTCGGCATGGATATTTTCGGTTTTCTCCCCTCTGACTGCTACAACGCCACCATGAAACGGAAACGGCAGGAGTGGTATGACCGGGGCGTCGGCGCAAGAGAACTTGCGAAACGGGCTGAATACGGTGCCTACGATATGATCTGTGATGACCCTGAGTGCAGTCAGAGATTCCGCGATGCCATGAGAGCTTCCGGATTGAAGTGTATGGTTCAGACCGTCGCTGAGGGAAAGTCCCGTGAAGAGGATATCCGGCGTATGGGGTGCAATTTCCAGCTGCTGCGCCACTTCCGCGATACTATTGCCCAGGCAGGATCCGTTGAAGAGATCAAAGAGATCAATGACTCCGGCCGTATCGCCGTGGTGTGGAGCATCAACGGCCCCCCGGTTGTGGGCGAACTTCAGTCACTTGAGCAGGAACTCTCATGGCTCCGGGACTGGTATCATCTGGGCGTACGCATGATGCACCTCTCTTACAACCGCCGCAACTTTATTGCCGACGGATGTGCCGAACCTGCCAACGGCGGAATCAGCGATTTCGGCAGGGAATTGATCCGCGAAATGAACAAAGTCGGTATTATCGTGGACGTTCCCCATACCGGATTGCAGAGCAGTATTGAAGCGGCTCAGTGTTCCGAAAAGCCCATCATGGCTTCACATACGGCGGCACGGGCGCTTTTTGAATTCATCCGCTGCAAGGATGATGCCACATTGAAAGCCATTGCCGATAACGACGGTCTGGTCGGCGTCTACTCCCTCGCCGGAATGCTTGGCGGCAGCGATGACCTCAACATGATGCTGGATCATATCCAATACATCGCCAAACTCATCGGTCCAGAGCATGTGAGTATCGGTACCGACTCCCTTTACAGTCACAACTGGGGCGAAGAGGCATGGGATGTTGCCCATTATAAAAATCCCGAATTTGACAGTTACCGCTGGTGGGGCGATTGGACGAGAGGGCCCCATGCGCCCAAGAATCCCATGGAAAACTCCACCGGTTCCCTTGCATGGATCGTTTGGCCACTGTGGACAGTGGGATTGGTCATGCGGGGATTCTCTGATGATGATATTGCAAAAATTCTGGGTGAGAACTTTTTGCGTGTTCTCGCCGCCAATGCGCCTGAACCTTTCTGATCGGCACAGAAGAAAAATTGCCTGAAAATCAGTTGCCGCGGAGCGGAAAAAGAATGAGTATACCGGAAAGATGATCCGGCGGGCTGTCTTTTTCTGCTCCTTTTGCAACATTCAACTGGAAATTTCCGGGAGAGTGTGCTATATTATCTCTAAGTTTTTTTATTTGTGAATATTGACAATTTTATGCGGGATGTGCCGATGAAAGATAATTACACTTTGATGACCGGACTTGACTCTTACGATACCCCTGAGGATCTGCCTCAGTCCAGACTTTTCAAACTTATGTTCAACAGCCGCTGGTACTTCTACGCTGTGAATTTCGGTGTTTTCTGCCGTTCCGGCAGACTGGGACAGTTGGGGAAACTGGATGCCGAAGCCCAGATCCGCATGTCTGCAACAAACCTGCGGTTGACAGAGCGTTGCGGCAGCCGGGTCCACGTCAGAGGCAGAGAGCATCTGCGGGCTTTGAATGGCAGACCGGTCGTTTTGATGGGCAATCACATGAGTTTGCTGGAAACCGGTGTGTTCCATGCTGTCGCCAGGGAATATGTGGACTTTGCCTTTGTCGTCAAAGATTCTCTGATGAAAGTTCCCTATTTCAAAGACATTCTTAAATCCATCGGCAATATTCCTGTTGAACGCAAAGATCCCCGGGAAGATTTGAAGACTGTGTTGAACGAAGGGAAAAAGCTCCTGAGCGCAGGAAAATCCCTGATCGTATTTCCGCAATCCACCCGGAGCGTAACATTTGATCCTGAAAAATTCAACTCTCTCGGAGTAAAAATCGCCAAATCTGCCGGAGTTCCCATTGTGCCTTTTGCCTTGAAAACGGATTTTCTGACTCAGGGGAAGGGGATCTTCCGTGATCTCGGACCGGTTCATCCCGGACGGGAGACCTGGTTTGAGTTCGGACCGGCAATGGAAGTGACCGGCAACGGCAAAGAACAGCTCCAGCAAACTGTTGAGTTTATTCAAGATCGGTTGGAGAAATGGTTCCAAAATGAATCACGGGAGTTAAAGTAAATGAGCAGGTTTTTTGCGATCCTGCTGGGAGTCAGCGTATTTTCTTCTCTGCTTTCCGGTGCAGTTGTTCCAAAGTCCGCATTGAAGTCTCTGGAGGCTTTGAAACATGTCAAAGCCGACAAATGGCGCATTGTGGGGAGCAACTACGTCGTTGAGGGCAATGTGACCATTAAGTATCAGGATCTGGTACTGAGCTGCGACAGAGCCATCGTCAATCCCGGTCTGCAGGATGTGGAGGCCAGTGGCAATTGCCGTCTTGTCAAGTGGAAAGAGCAAGCTGCCATGATCAATGTCAGAGATTTGGCGAAACTTGAGAATCGGAGTGATGTTCAAGTCGCCGTCGAAGGCATTTCCGGGGATGTTTTCGGTGAACGTCAACTTAAGGTGAAGGTCAGATATATCAGTGAGACGGTCCGTTCACGGAAGGTCATCGGCAATATCAAAAGCGGTTATTTCCGTTTCGACAAACTGCAATTGAAGACCCCTGCCATCGTCTGTCGGGCAGATTCCGGAGAAAGACTTCCCAACGGCGTCCTTGAACTGATCAACGGCGAAGTCAGTTCCTGTTCCTATCTGATGTCTGACAACAGTCACTACTCGATAGGTGCCGGCAAGATCCGGCTGACTCCCCATAAAAGCGGGTTTTACGGTGCCGGACATATCGACCGGGATTTTGATGACCATATCGTCACCATGTGGCACGGGATTGCCAAAGTTTATGGATTCCCTGTTTTCTATTTCCCTTACATTTGGAAACCCCGGGATGAAGACCCCGGATTTTTCGGGATGCATTGGGGAAAAAACAGTGACTGGGGATATTTCTTTTCAGCTTCCAAAAGGTTTATTTTTTCACAGTATCCCCGTACTCAGGTGAGTTTGAGAGCCGATTGGTACACGCTGCGCGGCGTCGGCTACGGAGCCAATGGTACTTTTGCGACCGAAAACAGCAGAACTGACTTCTTTGCTTACGGATTGTATGATATCAGGCCGAATGAAAGTGAGGATTATGATGACTACCGGATCAAAGTGCCTCATCAGAGATTCAATCTCCGCATTTCAAATCTGACCCACATCACTCCCCGTCTTGATTTCAGAGGTGCTGCGGAGTACTCAAGTGATCCCTATTTTGTGAGAGACTTTTTTAACAGCCGCTTTACTCCCAACCCTGAGCCTGCCACTTTTGCCGCTCTTGAACAGCAGTTTGATCATCTGACCGCAGCACTTTATTTCCGTATGCGGCTGATGGATTCCTACACCACGGTGGAAAAAATACCGGAGCTGCTGCTCCTCGGTCAGCGCCAGCAAATACTGGATACGCCTTTTTACTATCAGGGCGATATGACCGCCGGTTACTATCAGATGAAGTGGATCGATTTTGATGAAAAACTCAAAGGGAATCAGGGCAGCAAACTCAAAGATTATGATGCGTTCCGCTTTGATACCACCCATTTCCTCTATCTGCCTTTGAGAACTCCCTATTTTATTCTGACTCCCCGGGCCGGTTTCAAGATGACCGCCTATTCTCATACTTCGGATCGTAAGGTGAGAGAGGAAGATCTCGTCAACATGTTCGGTGCAGCATCACCAACTAACAAACGGGCTGTCGACTTTACAAATTATGACGATGACGGCGGTTCCCGGATCCGTTGGATAGGTGAGTTGGGCGCAGAGCTGTCGACTAAGGTGCACAATACCTGGGCGGATCTCCGCAGCACAACGCTCCGTTTGGATGGACTTCGCCATATTATGCGGCCCTATGCCAACTATACTTTTATCAGCACGCCCTCTCTGAATAAGGATCACATCTATTATTTTGACGAGGTCGACCGTATTGATAAGCAGAGTTTCTTCCGTTTCGGCTTGGAAAACCGTCTGCAGACCCGGCAGGGGAATGCCCTCAGGGATTGGTTGAGGTTGGAAAACTTTATTGATGTCCATACCTCTAAAAAGGATGGACTCAGCGCCGTCGGCGATTTTTGTACACTTCTTACCGTTGAGCCCGTCAAAGGATTTTCCATTTCCACCGAGGTCATGATCGACGCCGGAGGAAATAATGATCATCTCCCTGATCACTACCGTCACGGACGCAACGCAGGGCGGCCCGGTATTGATTTGAAATGGCTCAACCGTTGGAACGTTTCAGTCAAATATGCCCCTGTGGAAGATATCATCTTTACCTTTGCCTATGACTATATCCGTCCCTATAACGGTCGCAATCCCTATTCCATGGGGTCCACACTGACTTTTGTTGAAAGTTCCCGTTGGTTTACCAAATCCTGGTACAAACATGAAGAGACCTTCACTTTGGGTGTGCAGACTCCCATTACTCCGGACAGACGGACTTTTGCCAGTTTTTCTGTCGGATATGATTTCCTTGACGGGCATGTCAGTTCGTACCGCATTCTTTTGAGACGACTATTCCATTGTGTTGAGCTTTCTGCATCTTTGATTTTTGAATATGAGGATGACGAAAAAGAATGGGATACCTCTTTTTCCATGGGAATGCGTTTTACAGGACTTGACTCCCCCATCCTCCAGAAGAGCAATTCAGTTCTCAGTTCCGCTGCCAATGGCAGTGACGGACTTTCTCTCTAAAAGCGCGTGAATTCAGGAGTTTTTTATGTACATTGTAACAGGCGGAGCCGGTCTTATCGGCAGTGCGGTCGTTGCTGCACTCAATGCCAGAGGCATCAGCAATATTCTTGTGGTGGATCATTTGGGGAGTTCTGACAAGTGGAAAAATCTTGCCCCCCTTGCCTATGATGACTATCTCGAAAAAGAAGAGTTCAGAGAAAAGCTCCGCAAAGGCGATTTCGGCGGAGGGATCGAGGGTGTCTTTCATTTGGGGGCATGCTCATCGACGACTGAAAGAGATGCATCTTACCTTATTGACAATAATTTCCGTTATACTGCCGAGCTGGCGGAGTTCTGCATCGCCAAAGGGATCCGCATGGTTTATGCATCAAGCTGCGCCACTTATGGGGATGGATCAAAAGGGTACATTGATGACGATGACCGCATCGAAGAGTTGCGGCCCATGAACATGTATGGCTACTCCAAGCAGATGTTTGATCTTTATGCCAAAAGGCACAACTGGCTCAAAAAACTTGTCGGATGTAAATTTTCCAACGTTTATGGTCCCAACGAGCGGCATAAAGGAGAAATGCGGAGCGTTGTTCTCAGAGCTTTTGAACAAATCACCACTGACGGCAAACTGCGCCTTTTCAAGTCCTATAAAAAAGAGTACGCTCATGGTGAATCCATGCGCGATTTTCTCTATGTGAAAGATGCCGTTGATATGGTTCTGCACCTTTTCGGATGCTCCCGCGCCGGGGGACTTTATAATATCGGCAGCGGTAAAGCCGAAACCTGGAACTCTCTGGGTAAAGCTGTCTTTGATGCTCTGGGCAAAGAGATCAATATTGAATACATTGACATGCCTGAGCATCTGAAAGACCGCTATCAGTATTATACAAAGGCTGAGATGGAAAAGTTTTATAACACCGGGTATACCCGTGAGATCTTCTCTCTTCAGGAGGCTGTCCGGGATTACGTTGTCAATTATCTGCTCCCCGGTAAATATTTGGGTGACTGATGCACGATTCTGGAAGAATATTGCGGGGCAGCGCCGGAATCATTGAAGCTGTCATTTCCCGGAAAGCGGTACTTGATGAGGAAATGGAAAATGTGGATCCCCGTTACCGCCGGAGTATCGGACATCTTGTCCTGACTTTTTTCCGCCGCCGCAAGGCCATTGATGCTTTGTTGGCAGAGCGGATAGAAAAAGCCCCGCGCCCCGCAGTGCTGGCGCTGTTGCAAGCTGTCTTGACTCAGATTTTTTTTCAGCGTGCCATTGCCGCTGAGTCTGCAGTAAACATTGCCGTTTCCGAGGCAAAAAAATTCAAAGCTGACAAATTCGTCAATGCTGTTCTGCGGCGTATTCTTGCTGTTCCGAACAACTTTGAGGAGTCGCCGGAAAAGGTGCTGCCCGCTCCGATCCTCAAACGATGGGCGCAGCAGAAAAATGAGGAACAGTTGACTGCCGCTTTTCTCAAAGGGGCGGATTTTACGTTCCGTCTGGAAAAAGAATGGGAGCTTGAAGAGCTTCAGGCAGAGCCTGTGGCAAGTCCGGCGTTCCGTTTTTTCAAGGGGGCCGGTGCAGAAGTTCTGAAAAGTGCTCCTTTTCTCAAAAAACACATTTACGTGCAGGATCCTGCAACTTCTCTGGTCTTTCAGGATCTTGATCTTTCAGGTGCCTCCAGGGCTCTTGACCTTTGTGCCGCTCCGGGTGGAAAAACATTGATGCTTGCCGAGCTCATGCCGCCGGGAGCCAGAATCACTGCCGCTGACCGTTCCCGCAACCGGCAGAGATTGACCCGTCAGAATCTGGAGGCGCGGGGCGTGAAGGCTGAAGTCATTGTGGCGCTGCCCGAAGAACTGGCGGGGAGTTATGATGTGGTTCTTGCGGATGTTCCATGCTCAAACACCGGTGTTTTCCGTCGCCGCCCTGATGCATTGTGGAACTTTTCAGAAGAAAAATTCCGGGAGCTTATCAGAATTCAGCGTCATATTCTGGAGTGCGCGCTCCAAAGGACTGCTCCGGGGGGCTTGTTGATTTACAGTACATGTTCTATTGAGTTTGAGGAAAATGCCGGTCAGGTGGCGGCATTTTTGGAAAAACATCCGGAACTGACACTTGTTTCCCAACGGCAGTTGATCCCTGATCTTGACATGGATGGCGCTTTTGCTGCTGTTATGAAGAAAAAAAGTGTTTGTTAGTATATAAGGAAAGAAAGAATGAGGCTCCCTTTCAAAGGAAAAGTCAATTTACATACGCACACTCACAGCTGCCGCCATGGTTCAGGAAATATCGCTGACTATATGGTCTGGGCTGAAAGGGAAAAATTTGATGTACTGGGATTCAGTGAGCATGTGCCTCTGCCCGGTGGACTTCTTCAAACGACAAGGATCAGATTGGAAAATCTTCCCTTTCTGTGGAAAGATCTTGATGAGGCTGCAAAAAAGTATCCCGGTATCAAGTTGCTCAGAGCATTGGAAGGGGAGTATATCCCGGAACTGATGAGTTTTCAGAAAGAGTTGAAAGAGTCTCAAAAGCTGGACTATATGATCGCTTCAAATCACTATATCTGGGAAAACGGCAGGAACAAACAGTTTCCCGGCGAAAGTGATCCTGTCGCTCTCAAGATCATTGTTGAGCAGAGTATCAAACTTATGGAAAGCGGTCTGGGGATATTTTTCGCTCATCCAGATCTCTTTTTCGCCTACGGATGCCCCTGGACAGATGACAGCAAAGCTGCTTCAAAAGATATTATTGAAGCTGCAAAAGCGCTCCATGTTCCTCTGGAAATAAACGCATACGGCATCCGGAAGCAGCCTATTACCGCTTCTGACGGACAAATCAGAAAGCGTTACCCCATCCGGCAGTTCTGGGAACTTGCATCTGAGATCGGCGGCATTGAAGTTGTGTGCAGTTCAGATGCCCACACACCCAGTGCGTTGTGGCGTGCCGTTCCTGAGATCATGGAGTGGGCAGCAGAATTGGGGCTGCCCGTGATCAATGAAAGATTGGCAGGGGAGATTCTGGGGAAGTGATCGCTTCCGCTTCGGGATGCTGATGACGGAACCAGGTACGCTGCCGTCTGGCGTATTGCCGTGTAGCGACGATGAGTTTTTCTTTGAGTTCCTCCCGTGAAAACTCACCCTTCAGGAAACGGTCAATGATTTTGTACCCCAGGGCCTGATGGGCTGTAGGTGTTTCAAGGAGACCTGCAGAGATAGCTTTTTCTGCTTCGTCGATCCAGCCTTCTTTGAGCATGACTTCAGTTCTTGCGGCGATCTTCAAGTTGAGTTCCTCCGGTGAAAGTTCCAACTTGAAGGCTCTGACATCATTATGCCGGAGTTCCCGGGCCTGATTCTGCTGCAGTTCCAGAATGGATTTCCCTGAAATCAGTTTGACTTCAAGCGCCCGGATCAGACGTCTCCGGCATTCACTCCACTTTGCCAGTGCTGCGGGATCGATTTCTGCCATACGGTGGCGGAGCGCCTCCTCCCGTTCCGGGGCGTCGTAAAGTTCATCCAGTTGAGCGCGCAGCTCCCTGTCCCCCGGCATATCATCCATGCCGTAGAGAAATGAGCGCAGATACATGCCGGTTCCTCCGGCAAGAATGGGAGTTCTGCCCCGGGCAATGATATCTTTGACGGCACGTTCTGCAAGGTCTGTAAAGGTGTAGACATCAAGACGCTGCTTAATGTCGTAAATGCCTACCAGATGATGCGGAACGCATGAACGCTCATCAGCAGTGGGCTGAGCTGTGCCGATTTCCAATCCGCGGTAAACCTGCATGGAGTCAAAAGAAACGATTTCTCCGTTAAGCTGCCGGGCGGTTTCCAGAGCCAGACGGCTTTTGCCTGACGCTGTGGGCCCCATGATGACGATGATCATAAATCATAACTCCACACTTGATGATTGTCGTTTTTAAACAGAAGTTTCCAACGGCCTTTGAAACGGCGGGCAAGAAGAGATTGATCCTCGTCGCTTTTCAGAATTACGCCTGTATTGGGGGGAAGCTCATTGACCATACCCCGTGGACCGTCAAAAAGAAAGGGCTTCTCTGAAATGCCGTTCAGACGCAGATAGAACATAAGCGGCCAGGGATCAGAGTTGAAGGTCAGGTAAAAGGCCTGAGCCTGCCGGAGCGTTTCGTTCCGTGAAATCATTCTGGCAGTTCCATCCGGCAAATGACCGCTCTGCAGATAATAGGGGGAATAAAAGTCATCCCTTCCGGCACCGCCGCAACGGGAGGAGAAAAGTTCTTTCAGCTCCTGCTGCTGTTGGATACAGCACCAGCTGACTGCCAGTATGACCAGACCGCCGATCCAGAATTTCTTATGGAATCTTTTTTTCAGGCGGCAGAAAGTCGCTGTAAAATCCCGGAGTCCGGCAGCGATAAGCAGTGAGAAAAGAGGAAAGAGGGGGAAAAATACTCTCGGAAACGGGGGCGCCGGTAAAAGAAGTATGGGGAACAGAGGCAGCAGCCAGATACCGGCACGACAGGATCGCAGCCAATTGAATTTTTTTCTGCGGAATGAATTCAGCAGCGAGAAGGCCGGTAAAAGGAGCATGGCATAAGTGAGGAGCTGAGGCAGATAGACAGCCTGTGCGACTCCCCCCGGATTCTTCCAGCTTTCATTGCTGCCTACGCGGATCACCTGGAGAAGCTGGGGAAATATAGGCAGATAAAAGAGAAAAAATGCGGCAAAAGGGGTGAAAATGAGAAAATAAAACCGTTTGTTTTTCCAGAAAGATCTACCGCAGAGTGGAAGTGCGTAGAACCAGACTCCTGCCAGCGCCAGCAGATCTGAAGGCAGCACAGCCACGCTGCAGAGTGAAAAGAAAAAGTAACGTATCCAATGCCGGAGCCTGCCGCAGGAGACATAATCCAATGCCGCTCCCAGTGCCAAAACTGTGAAGCAGGCTCCTGCCATATAGCCGCGCAGAGCAGTGGCATGGAGCAGAAACGGGGGGGCACAGCAGAAGGTGATAAGAATCACCGCCATGACTCCGGAGCCGAATGTGACACGAAATCTGCGGTAAGTGTAAAGCATCGTTACCCCTGCCAGAAGCAGAGAAAGAAGACGCATCCACTCATCTATGCCCCCCAGACCGCAATAAAGTTTGATCCAGTAATGGAGCATCACAGTGTAAAGAATCTGATTGTTCGGAATAACGTAGTTGAAGTAAATACTTTCAACTGAGTCAAGCAGAGCAAAATTCTGAACGGTCAGAGCTTCGTCAAACCAGAGGGGACGTACCAAATAGATGCCGGCAGAAAAAAAGACCAGCGTGCAGAGCAGTATCCCGTAAATAAGTGATCTTGTGCGAAACATCGTAAAAAAAGGCCGGGTTTTACAGAAGATGGAAACATTCCGCAAAACCCGGCATCATGTTAAGCCGGAAGAGTATTACATTCCGGGCATCATCGCGGGAGCGGACTTGGGAACGAGGATCTTGACTTTTGCGCTCTTCTCAAGATTGGAAATATAGTTCTGAAGCAGCTCCTGCTCCTTCTGGTTTTTGAGGAAGGAGATCAGCTGGGTTTCGACTTCTGCAAAAGGCTTGACTTCGCTCTTGCGGGCAGCTTCACGTTTGATGATGTGCCAGCCGTACTGAGTTTTGACAGGTTTGGAAATCTGGTTCTCTTTGAGAGCAAGGGTCGCTTTTTCAAATTCAGGAACCATCTGTCCCTTCTGGAAGGCGCCGAGGGAACCCTGAGCCTGTTTGCCGGAAGGACATGCACTGTGTTCAGCAGCAAGTTTGCCGAAATCGGCAGGGGTCTTGATCACTTTGGCATAGATTTCGTTGGCTTTGCGGAGCTCGGCTTTTCCGTCGGAACCTTTAGCAGTGGCAATCAGAATGTGAGAGGCACGCAGTGTTCCGGGGGCATCGGCGGGAACGGTGAACTGAGCTTTGTTGGCATCATAGAATTTACGGGCATCTGCAGAGGTGACTTTGACATTTTTCAAAATGTATTTCCGGGCAAATTCTCTGAAAACAATCTCTTCACGCACGGCAGGGTTGGAAGCCATCTTGGCAATGTGCTGGGCCATGGTGATCTTCTGCTGGCTCAGCTGAGTGACCATCATGTTGTAAAGTTCTTTGGGCATCTGCTTGAACTGATCGTTAATGATTTTTTCGATCTCTTTGGCAGAGACTTTGATCCCGGATTTCGCAATTGCCTGATCGACAAGAGTCTTGGTGATATAGGCTTCAACCAGATCATAGGCATTTGCTTTGACCATTTCAGGAGTCAACTGAGGAGGGATCTTGCCGTCAGGAGAGAGTTTCTTGAAGAAGTCGGCAATCTGCTGACGGGTGATTTTTTTACCGTTCATTTCAGCAACGACTGCGGGCAGAGCACTGAAAGGATCAACCTTTGCAGCAGGTTTTGCAGCGGGTTTTGCAGCAGGTTTGGCAGCGGGTTTCGCAGCAGGTTTTGCAGCAGGTTTTGCAGCAGGTTTTGCAGCAGGTTTTGCAGCAGGTTTCGCGGCAGGGGCAGCCTTGGCATCAGCTGCGAATCCGGAAACCGTCAGCATGGCGGCGGCAGCTCCGGTCATCAGCAATTTGGTGTAGTCCATAAAAATTTCTCCTTTTGTTCACCCCGCAGGGTATGGTAATATGAAATACTCTGTCTGAAATAATAAGATATATCGTTATTGCCTGATTTGCAAGTGGATTTTCATTTTTTTTGGAAAAATTTACTTGCCGATGCAGAAATTTTTGAAAATTTCATCCAGAACATCCGGATCTGAACTTTTTCCGGTGATTCTGCCGATGGCGTGCATGGCATTTCTCAAGTCGCTTGCGGCAAGTTCATAGTCGCCGTTTGCAAATTGTTCCATCGCCTGAACCAGCGAAGCGTCGCTTTCTTCAAGAAGCACCCGCGAGCGGGCATTGACAGCGACCTCCGGGACCCTTGCGTTTTCTCCTTCACCGTAGACCATATCTGTGAAATTTTTAAGGAGTTCATCAATATTTCTGTTTTCTGCGACCGAAATCATGACGGCGGGGCAGGGCAGTTCGGGAAGTTTTCTCCCTGGAGGGAGAAGATCGCTTTTGTTCCAGACAGCAATGGTTCCCGGCGCAAACTCCATGTCAGAGATCTCAGCATGGAGATCCGGATTTGAAGAATCAAGGACCCAGAAGATGACTTTTGCTGCGGCAATGGCACGACGGCTGCGGGCGACCCCCAGCTGTTCCACAATATCACTGCTCTCGCGGAGTCCTGCAGTGTCGGTCAGCTTTACCGGCAGATCGCAGAGAACGATTTGGCTTTCAACTGTATCGCGGGTGGTTCCGGGAATAGGGGTGACAATGGCACGTTCACTGCCGGCAAGAAGATTGAACAGACTGGATTTTCCTGCGTTGGGTTTTCCGGCAAGAACCACATCAATGCCGTCTCTCAGGAGTGCCCCGGCTCTGCCGGAGTCGACCAGTTCTTTGATTTCCTGCCGGATCGCGGCGATTTTTTCAGAATCCAGAGGGTCAAAATCCAGATCCTCATCGGGGAAATCCAGACGGGCCTCACATTCAGAGATGAGAGAAGCAATGCGGTCATAAACGGTGTTGAGTCTGCTGCTGAGTGAACCGGCAAGCTGTCTTTCAGCCAGTTTGAAGGCGGCATCGCTGCCGGCACTGATGAGATCCGAGACGGCCTCTGCCTGCGTCAGGTCAAGTTTTCCGTTGACGAAAGCGCGGAATGTGAATTCTCCGGGTTCGGCACTTCTGGCGCCTGCATTAAAGATGGCATTGAGGGCGTTGGCAGCGGCGGCGGCACCGCCGTGACAGTGGAGTTCCGCCACGTCGTCACCTGTGTAACTGCGTGGGCCCGGCATGAAAACTGCAAGAGCCGGATCGCCGTTGACTTTGCCCAGCAGCATTTTCCGGTGGTTGTTTTCTCTGCCCGGATCACTTTTTCCCAGCCAGACCTTTCTGAGTATATTGAGGGCATCCGGACCTGAGATCCTGATGACCGAGACGGCACCTCCGATGGCGCTGGCGGGGGCGGCGATTGTATCGACTGTATTCATACCATTCTCCTGTAGCGTTGTTCGGGAGTCAGTTCTATAAACATCTTGAGTTCGAGTTTCATCAGAGCTGCCAGCAGGGCGCCGGTATCAGTATCAAGTGCGGTCTGCATTTCATCAAACCCGATCTCACCGTTGCCGAGAAGAAGCCAGATCTTTTGGGAGAGTTCGTCCATGTCCGTATCGCTGGGCATTTCCGGATCTCTCTTGCTGACAGGAACGCTGACGCAGGAACCAAGTGCCGCTGCGACATCTTCAAAGCGTTCAATGAGACAGGCACCTTCACGAATCAATGCATTGCATCCGGCGGCAGCGGGGTTGTCCACGTTGCCGGGGAGTGCAAAGATCTCGCGGTTGTTTTCAAGGGCAAGCCGGGCGGTTATCATGGCACCGGAGTCGATTCCTGCTTCTGTGACGATAGTTGCCTGACAGAGTGCCGCCACGATCCTGTTGCGGCGGGGAAAGTTCTGACGTGAAGGAGGCATGCCGATGGGAAATTCTGTGATGACAGCCCCTCCGTGTTCAATGATCTCACGGGCAAGGGGGATATTTTCTTTGGGATGAACATGTGCCAGTCCCGCTCCTACCACCGCAACAGTTGTGCCATTGGCTCTGACAGCGGCACGGTGTGCCACCGTATCAACGCCTAGAGCCAGACCGGAAACCACAGTGTAACCCATGGCGGCAGCAGTTCCGGCGATTTGTTCGCTCATTCTGGCACCATAGGCGCTCATGCGGCGTGTGCCGACGACGGCGACGGCTTTTTCCGGGAAATCCGGGAGCCTTCCCCTGACATAAAGACACAGAGGCGGATCACTCAGCTCTCTCAGGATCGCCGGATAATCGCTGTCAAACAGAGTAATGATATCTACTTCGCCCCGTTCCGCCAGTTCCAATTCGGCGGCAACGGCCGTTTCCGGGTCGAACTCTGCCAGTCTGGCGCTTAAAAGCGGACCGAAGTTTCGCAGTTTTTCGTATTCTTCAACGGCATGATTGAAGATTTGTCCCGGGGCGCCGAACCACTCTGAAAGCATTTGGAACCGCGAATAGCCGATACCGGGCACCAGATTGAGGGCAATGCATCCTTCCCGGTCAGTCATGGCATTTCTCCCATGCTTTGAGCATCATTTCCTCAGGGATCCCGGAAACTGTTCCGGCTGAACCGATTTTTTCGGGAAGGACCAGACGGATACCTGAAGCATCATTCTTTTTGTCGGTACGCATGATTTCAAGAAGTTCCGCAACTTCAAATGGTGCCGGAACTGTTACGGGAAGATGGAACAGTTCCAAAAGTTTCCTTTGACGCACCGCCTCTGAGGCGCTCCACATGCCGAGTTCTGCCGCAAGAGTTCCTGCCGTATTCATGCCGATGGCAACAGCGGCGCCGTGAGGGATCGTAAAATTACTTTTCTGTTCCACGGCATGACCGAAGGTGTGACCATAGTTGAGGATCGCTCTCAACCCCTTTTCTTTTTCATCAGATTCAACGACTTGGGCTTTAAGCTGACAGCAGCGTCTGATAATTCCGGGGTAGAAATCATCAAAGTCAGGCGCGAGAACGGCATCTTCACCGGCTGATTCAAGGCTGTCAAAAAGCTGACTGTCAAGGATGACGGCAGTTTTGACCACTTCAGCCATTCCTCCTGTCAGATCGGCGAAAGAAAGAGTCCGCAGAAAGGCGGGGTCGATCAGAACGGCATCAGGCTGATGAAAGGCGCCGATAAGGTTTTTGCCTTCCGGAAGATCCGCGGCGGTCTTGCCGCCTACGCTGGCATCCACCATGGCAAGCAGAGTGGTGGGGATCTGGATGAAGCGGACTCCACGCATATAGATCGCTGAAGCAAAACCGGTCAGGTCACCGGTGACGCCGCCGCCGAGGGCGATAAAGAGGTCCTTGCGGGTAAGATGGAGCTGTGCCGCTTTGCGGCAGATGGATTCTACGGCGGCGAAGGTTTTATATTGTTCACCGGGCGTCAAAACGATTTCGCCGTCAGCTTCAATGCCGGGGTTGGGAACGTTGCCGTCTCTGACCAGCAGTTTCCTGCCCGGGAAAGAGGAAAATTTTTCCCAGACGCCTTTCCCAATGGTTATATCATAGGCGCCGCTTGCGGCGTTGCAATGGAGTATTTCGGGCATAATTAAAAATCCTTTCTCTGCACTTTTATGTTCAATATTCTTCAAATTCAAATTTTACGATGTTTCTGGTTTCCGGCGTGACGGCGGCAAAGGCTCCATGGCGGACCATGACCGCCCAGCAGACTTTTCCGGCGGCTCTCATCACCGGGAATGGATGATCTGCCGGGATCCGCCGGTCGGTCCGCAGCTTTTTGATCTTCTCATCATTCACAGAGCCGAAGGGGATCATTCTTTCTCCCGGATGTGCCGGGGAAATTTCCAGCAGGGTGGGGAGCTGATCTGCGTCAAAACAGGCACTTGTCAGGGGACATTTCTCAATTTCTGTGATCCTGTGTGCAGAAAAATGCCATCTGCCGCGTGCAATGACGGGGATTTCCTGCCAGTTCCAGAAAAAAGAGGCGGGAACTTCAGGTGTTGCGTGCCCTTTTTCGATAAGGTCGTGCCGCAGAAAGAGCTCCACATGGCTGTTGACAGGAATTCTCCGTAATTCTCCGGAAGTGAGAACAATTTCCCTGTTGACCCGTTCCAAAAGATCGTATGTGGGGATGACACCTGTCAATTCCCTGAGCAGTCTGATCCTGACTGCATCATGCTGGGTGCGCCAGAAGGAGATACTCTTTTTTTGGGCGGGAGGAATGGCGGCAACGCAGCTGTCAATAAATTCTGCATCCGCTTCAAGAGCATTGATCGAACGCTCCATACCTTTCAGGGAACCGGGGAAAAGTTTTTCAAGCTCCGGCAGAAAGCGGTTTCTCAAATAGTTTCGCAAAAAATCAGTCGAAGCATTCGAGGAGTCAACAGCCCATTTTTCCACACCGCAGCTGCGGAGAAAATCTTCTATTTCACGGCGCGTCATCTGAAGAAGGGGACGCAGAAAAGTCACGCCGTCAACGATCGAGACCGGACGCATGGAACTCAAGCCCCCCGCGTTGGATCCCCGGCAGAGACGGATCAGAAGATTTTCTTTGCGGTCATCGGCATGATGTCCCAAAAGAACGGCACTGCGGGGAGGGAGAAGTTTCTTCCACGCATCAATGCGGGCGTTTCGCGCTGCACTTTCAAGATTTGCTCCGGCAGGGATGGCAAGATCTATGCACCTGAAAGGGATGTTGAGTGTTTGTGCGAACCTTGCGGCATTTTCCGCTTCAAGGTCAGATTCTTTTCCTCTGAGGTGATGGTTGAAATGGATCGCATGGAGTTCATATCCGAAGCGGGGCTGCAGTTTGCGGGCAAGCAGAAGGGCGGCGGTACTGTCGGCACCGCCGGAAAAACCGCAAAAGATGCGGCATCCGGAAAATTTTGCGAAAAGTTGCTCTGAAAAATCCATTTTTAATTTGAAAAAGTTGGGTTTATGGTATAATATATGCCTGATACAGCAAAATTTCAAAAAGAGGAAGGAAAAAAATGTCATATATTGTGATTGCGTCTGCAAATGCCCATAAAGTTGAAGAGTACCGTGAGCTCTTGAAGGATCAGGATGTGGAGCTCCATTCACTTGCCGACTATCCCGGATTTCCGGGAGTCGAGGAAAACGGAAAGACTTTTACTGAAAATGCTTCCATCAAGGCTGTTGCCGTGTGTAAATACTGTGACGTTCCGGCTTTTGCTGATGACTCCGGGCTTGAAGTCGAGGCGCTTGGCGGTCGTCCCGGGATCTACTCCGCCCGTTATGCCGGGAACGATCCTGCGCGCCGTGCCAAACTTCTCAAGGAACTGGAAGGTGTCACTGACCGCCGTGCCCGCTTTGTCTGCGTCATTGCCATTGCCATGAACGGCGAGGTCATTGAGACCTTCGAAGGTGAGATCAAAGGCACCATTATCACTGAAGAACGGGGCGAAGGCGGATTCGGCTATGATCCTGTTTTCGTTCCGGACGGTTACGATCAGACCTTTGCAGAAATGCCTCAGGAACTCAAAAACAAGATCAGCCACCGGGCAGAGGCGTTCCGGAAAGCTATGGAATTCATCGAAGAACAGATGTCTGTTCTTGACGGTGATTTCTGAAAAAATTGAGGTGAAAACATGCCTTCCGATTTTGTCCATCTTCATCTTCATACCCATTACAGCATGCTCGATGGTGCCTGTACCCCTTCGGGACTTGTCAAGTTGGCAACTCAATATGAAATGCCCGCCATCGCCATTACCGACCACGGATACATGGGGGGCGTGGAGGAGTTTCATCGCGTTGTCGGCAAGGCGGGGATCAATCCTGTTATCGGCTGCGAGGCTTATGTTGCTCCCGGCTCCCGTTTTGACCACAACCCGGCGGTTCCTTTTATCAAAGGGTTCCATCTGGTGCTGCTTTGCGAAAATGAGACCGGGTACCACAATCTGTGCAAATTGATCTCAGAAGCCTACCGCACGGGTATCTATTATAAACCCCGTATGGATAAAGAACTGCTTGCCAAATATCATGAGGGACTTATTGCTCTTTCCGCCTGTATCGCAGGCGAGATCCCCCGGATGCTGCTTGGCGGCTCAGGCGATGATGAAGCAGACTACCATGAACCCGAAGGCGGCGCTCAGGAAGATATGCTCATCTCAATGGAAAGCTCAAGCCAGATCGTCCGTCCTCCCACAGCCATGCTGGGCAACTTTGAACGGGCGGAACAATCCCTGAAAGAGTATCTGGATATCTTCGGCAGAGAGAACTTCTTTATTGAGGTCATGGATCACGGCATGGAACAGGAACGGCAGGCCAACCGGATGCTGGTGGAACTTGCCAGAAAACACGATCTCAAACTGGTTGCCACCAATGACGTGCATTATATGGAAAAAGCAGATGCGGCGGCTCACGATGTCATGCTCTGTATCCAGACCGGTTCCAAACTGGATGATGCCAAGCGGTTCCGTTTTCCCTCTCCTGAATTTTATTTCAAGAATGAGCAGGAGATGCGCGAACTTTTCAAAGAGATCCCCGAAGCCATCACCAACACCCGCCTTGTGGCTGAGCGCTGCTCCATGAAGTTCCACTATGTGCCTGAGGTCAACCATTACCCCGTCTACAAACTTTCTGACGGAACTGTCCCCGGAAAGGAGTTCCTCAGAAATGTCTGCCTTGACAATATGGAAATGCGCTACGGTTTCGACGGACACGCGGAAACCTACACCGAAGAACAGCAGCAGATCATTGAGCGTATGGATTACGAGCTGGGGATCATTGAACGTACCGGATTTGTCAGTTACTTTCTGGTGGTCTCAGACTTTATCGCCCACGCCAAACGGCAGGGCGTTCCTGTGGGCCCCGGACGCGGTTCCGGAGCGGGAAGTCTGGTTGCATATCTGACTCTTATCACTGATATCGACCCTCTGGAATACGGTTTGCTCTTTGAGCGGTTCCTCAACCCTGAACGTGTCAGCCCTCCTGACTTTGATATTGACTTCTGCGAAAAAAGACGCAGTGAAGTTATCGACTACGTCCGTGATAAATACGGACACGAAAGCGTGGCTCAGATCTCAACTTACGGTCAGCTTAAAGCCAAGGCTGTGGTCAAAGACGTGGCCCGGGTCATGGGAAAAGATTTTGAATTCGGCAACAAGCTGACCAAGATGATCCCCGATGACGCAAAAATGACCCTTGCCAAAGCCGTTGAGGAAAACAAGGAACTTGCGGAATTACTGGAAAAAGATCCTGAAGTAAAAAAGGTATGGGACTATGCCAAGGTGCTTGAGGGATTGAACCGCCAGCCGGGGATCCATGCTGCCGGCGTTATCATCGGCGATCAGGAACTTGATAATCTGGTTCCTCTTGCACGCAGTGCCCAGGGAGGTATGGTGGTGGAGTTTACTGCCGTCCCCTGTGAACAGCAGGGACTGCTCAAGATGGACTTCCTCGGATTGCGGACTTTGACAATTATCCGCAACGCTCTGGATCTCATCAAGGAAAATCAGGGTATTGATATAGATATGTCCAAGGTTCCTCTTGATGATGAAACAACCTTTGAAATGCTCAGAAGAGGGGACACCATCGCCGTGTTCCAGCTTGAATCCGGCGGCATGCGGAATTTGTGCCGTACCTTCGGTGTGGAAACTGTGAAACACCTCATCGCTCTGGTGGCGATTTACCGTCCTGGCCCCATGCAGTTCATTCCCACCTTTATTGCCCGTAAAAAAGGCGAAGAAGAGATCATTTACGATCACCCCAAGATGGAGCAGTATCTGAAAGAAACCTACGGGATCATGCTTTATCAGGAGCAGATCATGCAGGTTGTGTAGGTCCTTGCCGGATTCTCTCTGGGCGGTGCCGACATTCTCCGCCGCGCCATCGGTAAGAAAAAGATGGACGTTCTGATGGATCAGAAAGCCAAATTCATTGCCGGGTGCGCCAATCACAGCGGTATTTCAGAGGAACTTGCTGAAACCATCTGGTCGAAGATCGAATTGTTCGCAGGTTACGGATTCAACAAATCCCACTCCGCTGCCTACGGCGTCGTTTCTTACCACACTGCCTATCTGAAAGCCAATTATCCCGTTGAGTTCATGGCGGCAGTGTTGACCAGTGAACTTGAAAACGCTGAAAAGATCGCCTTCCTTATTTCCGCCTGCCGTGAGATGGGTATTTCCATTCTGCCGCCGGATGTGAATTCAAGCGGTATCAGCTTTTCTGTTGACGGTCCCAATATCCGTTTCGGTCTGGGCGCCATCAAGGGAATGGGCGAAGGGGCTGCCGGCAAGATCATCGAAAGCCGCAAGAAAGAGGGCAAGTTCAAAAACTTTCTTGACTTCTGCGAGCGTTGCGGTTCTGAAATCAACTCCCGCATGATCGAACATCTGACCCGGGCGGGAGCATTGGATTCTTTGGGACTGAAACGCTCCCAGATCCTTGCTGTTGCTGACAAGATGATCGCCTACGCTGCCGAACGTGCCCGGGACAAAGCTGTAGGTCAGGGATCCCTTTTTGATGCTTTTGAGGATGATGATAATGGTGAAGAAATGGGATTTTCCATCCCCATTCCCGAACTGCCTGAGTTTGCGTGGGAGGATATCCTCAAGAGTGAAAAGGAACTGCTGGGATTTTACGTTTCCGGACATCCTCTTGATTCCTGGAGTACGCTTCTCAAATCCTGTGCCACCATTCCCATCCGTGAGATCGGTGAGATCAGCGATGGGGAAATGATCCGCCTGACAGGTATGATCAACGGCTGTGAATTCAAATTTTCCAAGAACTCCGGCAAACAGTTCTGTGTGCTCCATCTGGAAGATCTTGATGCCCGGTGTGAGTGCATGGTCTATGAACGTGCACTGAATAAGATCACTGAAAGCGGCATCACTCTTGAAGCGGGACTGCCGGTGGCTGTAGAGGTGACTGTTTCCAAGCGGGATGAATCTGAAAGTCCCCGTTTATCAGTTGAAAAACTCATCCCTCTGGCGGAGGCTCCTCAGACTCTTGCCGAAGAGATCTATATCCATCTGCCCCCTGAATGTACTTCTGAAACGCTGCAATCTCTTGCGGCGCTTATGAAAGAACATGAAGGAGATGTTCACACCATCATCGCTGTCATGCGTGAAGATGACTCCGTGGTCTACATTGAGAGCCGAAACGATACAGCAGTGACCTGGGAACTGCTCCAGAAAATCGACAAACTGCTGGGCAGAGGGCGTTATAAGCTCAAGGTCAAACCCTGTGCTCCGGCGCCCAGGCGCTGGGTGAAACCTGCGCAGGAGGAAACTCAAGTGGTCATGGACTGAAGTTTCCTTCCGGGAAAATAAAAAACGCAAGCTCTCTTGTTTCCGATCCGGAAGAGCTTGCGTTTTGTTTTCCAACAGGGAAAAGATTATTCTTTATTTTCCCAGACGATGCGATCTGAGTTTTCAGGAGCGAAGCCATGGTCGCTCCCCTGATACCAGGTGAGTTTCTTATTCGGTGTTGCCAGATTTTTGTAGTAGACAGCAAGGCCGGTGGGAGGGCAGACATAGTCGCCGAGTCCTGCTCTTGAAATCTCAACTTTGGCTTTTTTGATCCTTTTTGCCATAAAAACCTGATCATAGTAATCCAACGCAGGTGTATAAGGGGGAGCCCATCCGCCTTTCAGCTCTTTTTTGGTGGAGCCCGCCAGATTGCAGCACCAATTGATATAGACATTGGCTTCTGTCACATCCTCATCCAGAGCGGCGCCCCAGGTGGCTTGCAGCGCTCCCTGACTGCCGCCATTGACGCCCAGATTTTTTCCATCCCATTCCGGACGGGTTTTCAGATATTCAAGAGCGCGCAGCACCCGCATGACCATCTGGTTGAAAAAGGCAGTTTCAGGTTTCTGATTGAGTTCATGGTCAAATCCGTATCCGGCGCCGTTGGTATTGATACTGTCAAAAAATTCTTTGTAATAGGCGGCATCTCTGCCGATCTCCTGACCATGTGCGTTGATTTGCAAACTGATGCGGTCGGCTGCAAAATAGGGGCGGCGCTGGATGCGGAATCCGTACCCGATGAAATAGGCATGAGCGGGCAGACTTTTTTCTTCGGCTCCGGCAGGGATCCCGAGAAATCCGGTGACAGGCCGGGGACCGGGGCAGGGGATGCTGATCCGGTAGGTGGTGACACCTTTGAAGACTCCCAGCTTTGTCAGCTCGCACTTATCTTTGAAAGGAACTTCAAGAAGGCGTTCTTTCTGTTTTTTCCAGAATTCATCAAAGTCGGCAGGTTCGCCGCAGTCCGTGTGATATTGGGGCTCCACACCGGCACCGGCATAAAAACCGATGATCTTCTGGTGGTAGGAGTGCTTGTAACGCATAAAAGTACCCCTGGCATTTTTAAGGTAGACTTTGACGCAGACGAAGCCGGGACGGTCAAGGGAGGTTTTTACGATCAGCTCCTCTGAAGCGGGGGCTTTGCCGTTGAAAGTGATACCATCGTCTCCGAAACGGGTATATTCTAAAAAAAGTCCTTCAGGGGAGGTGTCTGAAGATTCAAATTTAAAAGAGAAGATCATCTCTTCCCCTCTTTTATAGGAAAGAGGATCATGGTTGGTCGTGCCGATGATCCTTGCATCCTGAAGCGGATATTTTACCTTGCGTTTCATGGTTAAACTTTTCCTGAATTTTAGTGATTTTACATAAGATACATGCAAAAAATGAATTTTCAAGAAGATAATTTGAAGAACTGCTTTAAATTCTGACCTTGAAATAAATTTGTCAAGAAGCTATATTATACAAGTTGCCCTGTAGGTATGTTTCTTTAATGAGAGGATTTTCAGATGGAATCTTATATTGATCTTTTGTGTGAAATGATCCGCATGAGACCCGTAAGCCGGGATATCGCTGCGGTCAACCGCGTCCAGCACCGTGTTCAGGAGTTTCTGACCGGAAAAGGGCTTTTCTGCACCATGGAAAATGATGGAGAAAGAGATGTCCTTTTCGCCGCAACCACTCCGGGCAAAGTCCAGGATATCCTGCTTTGCGCCCATCTGGATGTGGTTCCGGCAGAGAAAGAAGAACAATATGAGCCCTATATTTGCGAAGGCATCCTTTATGGCAGAGGCTCCAGCGATTGCATGGGCAACGCCATTTCCTGCATGAAAGCTATGTGTGATGCTCCCAAAGGTGCTTCCATCGGATGTATTTTCACCGGCGACGAGGAGATCGGCGGCAAAACCACAGCTTACATGGTGGAACAGGGATACAGCGCCCGGAAACTGGGATTGGTCATGGACTCCGGCGGGGCTGTCTACTATGCCCAGAAAGGGATCCTGAACCTGAAGGTCATCGCCCGAGGGAACGGCGGTCACTCTTCCCGGCCCTGGTGTTTTGACAATCCGGTGCTGAAACTCATTAACGGTCTTCACAAACTTTTTGAGAAGTGGGAAAATCCCGTCAATGGCAATGACTGGCGTCTTTCCATCGTCCCCACCATCTTGCAGGCGGGTAACGTCGCCAACCGCATCCCTGATATTGCAGAAGCGGTGTTGAATCTGCGTCTGGTCAAGCTGGAGGAAAAAGAGGCGATGATCGCTTTTGTCCGTGAGACCACGGGACTTGAAGTTGAAGCAGGGGAATGCTGTGATCCTTTTTCTTCCCCTGTTGATACGGAAGAAATGAAGCGTGTGCTTGCCGCCTACTCCAAAGCCTTCGGCAAAGAGGCTGTTCCTGAACGTATGTGCGGAGCGACTGATGCACGCCATCTTTATAAGATCGGTGTCCCCGTCTATGTTTCCGGCATCAACGGTTCCGGCGCTCATTCTGCCAATGAACAGCTGCAGCTTGACTCCATTGATAAGGGGACAGCGATGATCCTTGATCTGCTCTGACTTTACTCCGGCGCAGGAGTTGCCGCAGCCTTAACTGGTCTGCGGCTTTTTTTTTTGGCGGGAGATGTCACAGGAGGGAACGGTGTAAAAAAAAAGAACCGTCGCTTTTTCAACGGTTCTTCCGGGAATTTGATTCACTTTTTACTTCTGACGCAGGAAGTAGCGCTTGAAGAAACGTTCAGGATCAAGAGAACGTTTGGCATGACGCAAATTGGGTTCGTTCATATCCTGTTCACGGTTCATGAACTTGGCGGTACCGCGCAATGCAATGGCAAGCTGCCAGGTCAGAGTCTGAGAAGCACCTTTTACGGAGTGATCTGTCTTTTCAAAGTGAACATCGACAGTCTCAGCAGGAAGCATGCTGAAAATAGAAAATCCGGCAGGATATCCTGACTCTGCGTACATGATGATCCCCCCCAGCCCCAGGGCATCGAAGTTTGCCCATGCTTCCTGCATGGCAATGGCTTCTTCATCCAGAAACTCGCAGGGCTCCATACGGGAGTTGAGTTCGATTGCCATCTCTGCCACAATGGGCAACTCTTCTTTGGTCACAGGACGGATCTCTGCATAGGGCCAGTTCGCCTGAAACTGTTTTACAAGGTTGTGCTTCTTGCGGAGTTTGGGACCGTTGAATGTAGCGATCTTGTCAATGGAAAACATGTAGTCGATCATGCCTTCATCATATTCAAGTTCAAAAAAGTTGTCGCAGTCAGGATGACGGTCAAGAAATTCTTCAGGGACATCATAGATGCCGCCGTCAGTAAGTCCGGCTTCAATAAATGCCGCATTGATTTTCTGAAGTTCTGCCGGAGGAGTCCACTCTCCCATGGGGTAATGGATGATCCTTGCCTTCTGCTCGCAGACAACCATGCGGTTGCCCAGCTTGATGCAGGAGATTTCATAAGGTTTCCGGTACATGAACAAGTTGGCAAAGCTGCACTCGCAACTCTGAGTATTCATCTTGACGGCAGCTGCGTCAAAGTATTTTTTGTCGCTCAATTCAATGGGCTTGAGCTTGGAAAGATCAATTTTCATTATGGTCCCACAATTCTTCTTCTGTCAACATCAATCCGGTACCTTTGGCAACGGCATTGAGGGGTTCATCGGCAACAAAGACCGGCAATCCTGTCTCCTCGGTCAGGAGTTTATCAAGTCCCACCAGCATGGCGCCGCCGCCTGCGAGCATGATACCGTGTTCAACAAGGTCAGCTGCAAGGTCAGGTTTGCAGTGTTCAAAAACGGCATGTACCTTTTCGGCAATGCTGCGGACCTGTTCCTGCAGAGCTTCACGTGCCTCTTCGCCGGTGATGGTTACTGTTTTCGGCACATGACCGTTCATATCCAGTCCCCGGACCTCCATCTTCATCTCGTCGCGCACCGGGTAAGCACTGCCTATGGCAATCTTGATGCGTTCGGCGGTCAGAACACCGATCATAAGATTGTAATTTTTACGCATATACTGCATAATGGCTTCATCAAGCTCATCTCCGCCCACGCGGATACTGTCAGAGTAGACAATACCCCCCAGGGAGATAACAGCCACTTCTGTCGTTCCACCGCCGATATCAACGATCATGCTGCCGCAGGGGTCACTGACGGGGAGTCCCACACCGATAGCTGCCGCCATGGGTTCTTCGATCAGTTTGACCATGCCCGCACCGGCGCGTTTGCTGCTGTCTTTCACAGCGCGGATCTCAACTTCAGTGATGCCTGAAGGAACCGCAATGACCACCCGCGGGGGAAGAAGGCGCCGGTACCAGGGAACCTGACGCAGGGCCTTCTGAATGAATTCACGCAGCATGGCTTCGGTAACTTCAAAGTTTGCGATAACGCCGTCTTTCATCGGCCGGATCGCCTCAAGATTCACCGGGGTTTTTCCAAGCATCTCTTTGGCTCTGGCTCCGACATAGCGTACCTCATGGGTATTGACCTGACGCACCACCACAGAAGGCTCGTTCAACACCAGCCGGTCAAGATCCCGGACGTAAACGAGACAGTTGGCGGTACCGAGGTCAATACCGATATCCGTCGAAAAAAGTCTGGTCAGAAGAAAGCTCATTTTTGCCTTAGATTTCTTTTAAAATTACAACGTCATGTCATAATTTAACACTTCCTGCGCTTTTTTTCAAGCATTTTTCCAACTTTATTCATTTTTTTTCGCCGCTGACTTGAAATGAAATGCTCCAACGGTTATTTTATTACCGCAAACACTCAGAAAAAATCCAAACCATAAGGAGAAAAAGATCATGATTTACGACCGCCTGGAAAATTTGCCTGCTTATACCGCTCTTGCACCTGAAGTTATGCCTCAAATCGTGGAATTTCTGGGCAAATGCGGCGCCGGAGAAATTTCTGAAGGACGTCATGAACTTGACGGAGACAGACTCTTTGTAAACGTTCAGAGTTATGATACCAAAGAGTTCAATGCCGAACTTCTTGAGTATCATAAAAAATATGTCGATGTGCAGCTGCTTCTTGCAGGAAATGAAACTTTGTACTACGCTCCTGCCGGGACGGCTGTTACGAAAGAATACAGCTGCGAAAACGACTGCGGATTCAATCGGGTTCCCGAAACGGCTCTGCCTCTCAAACTCGAAGTCGGCAACTTCGTGCTTCTGCTGCCTGAAGAGGGGCATCTCCCCGGCGTGGGCGACGGCAGCGGCGTTGTCAAGGCTGTTGTCAAGATCTCTGCGGATCTGCTGGCATAAATAATAGATACCTTCTTTTGAATTGCTATGAAAAATGTAATCAAATCCCCCGGCGGCAGGATCTTTGCTTTTGACACAGAAAGCAAATGTTTTGAAATGGCAGGGGCAGGCATTGAAAAAAGTTTCTCTCTGGGATCTTTTTTGCGTTTCTCTGAGACGGAGCCATGGAGTTTTCCGGCAAGGGAATATGAAAACGTCCGTCTGGCGGTGACTCCAGGTGATAATGCCATGCTTATTGTTGCGGTTGAAAATGAGGAGTTCCTCTGCGGAACTGCTTTCAACTTTGATGGTGAGCTGCTCAAAGGGGATCTGTTCGTCAATTTCAAGAAAGATTCTGCCAAAAACTTTATTGCTCTGGCGCTGCCTGTGGAAAATGACTCCAAGTTCACCTGTCCCGGAGTGCTCTACAACAATAATCCTTCTTCTGAGCGTCTGGTCGCTCATTTTCCCTCTGAAGGTAAAGGGTCGCTGATGCTTGAAGAGAGCCGTCTGCCCGTCACAGGTGTCAATGCGGAAAAGGATAAACACTTCTTCTCTCTCTTTTCTGTCCCTGAAATGGAATCCGGATGGACACTCGGACTGCACCGGGAAGAACAAACGCTTCTTATGCTGGGCAGCGGATGTCTCAGTTTTAACGGTATTCCCGATCAAGCCTATGTCGCCAAAGGAGTTGCCGCCGATGCCGGATGCGTTTACAGGTCTTTCAGGGCAGGGGATAAATTTGCCAGGCGTTTTGCTGTTTCATGGGGCGAAGCGGAACATGAAGGGCATGGTTTCAGAGATCTTGTTTCAAGCGGGTTCAATCTTTTTGTTCCTGCAACCGAAGAGGCAAAAAGCAGAGATGAAGTCATCTCTCTCAAGATGCAGGCGCTCAATGAACGCTGGTCCGGGAACGGATACGTGGGGACCATGCCCGACAATCTCTATTGCAGTCCGGCATATTTCCTCTATGGATGGACCGGACAGTCTTTCAGGCTTGCCCTGTGCGATTTGAGATATGCTCTGCTTCACAAGGAAGAGCAGGGGATCGACCGCATGCGGCGTTGTGTGGAGTTCTTTTTGCGGAACAGCAAAACAGATGTACCGGGACTCCGCAACAATTATTTCGGTCTTGCTGATTTGAAGTGGTATGCCAACGGAACGCCGGAGGAGCCTTTGTATTCCTCCCGGGCGCTCGGCGAAACATGGAGCGACCTGGCAAGGATCATCCGCTGCTGCCGCGACAACGGTATCCCCGAACCTGATGGGGCCTTGGAGGCGCTGCGCGAAGGATTGCAATTCTTTCTCGATCACCGGCTTCCCGGCGGCGGGATACCTCTTATGTGGAAAAAGAATGGCACTCCCGGCAGTGACAAAGTCACCTGTGCCGGTTCCAGCGTGCTGGTTGCCCTCTTTGAATTTTACCGCCTGACAGGGGAAGAGGAGTGGCGGAACGCCGCAGAAGAGATGCTGGAGCTTTTCTACCGGATCGGCGGTGATGAATTCAGGACGCCTTTTTCACATGCGACACTTGATGCCGCCTGTGAAGATAAGGAGGCATGTGTGCCTTTTTTCAACGCAGCTGCTCTTGCATTTGAGATCACCGGAAATGAAAAGTACAAAGAATATGCCTCTGTTGCCGCCGACTGGCTGCTGACCTGGGTCTACTTCCACGAGGTTCCTTTCCGCGACGGCAGCATCTGTGCTGTGAATAATTTCCGTGTCACAGGATGGCCCACGGTGAGTGTTGAACATCACCATCTGGATGTGTTTTTTCCGGCATGGGAGCTGTATAAATTCGGCAAAGCTGTCAACAATCCTCTCTACCGTCACATGGGGCGTACCATATTTACGGCGTGGAGTCACGGTATTTCCAAAGGTGGCGGTGACTGGCTCTTCCACAACCCCGGACGGCAGCCGGAACAATTTTTTCAAACCAACTGGTATTTTACTGCGGAAGAAGGCGGAAAATGGGAAAAATTCAACCCCATGCTCCGCTATCAGCTCTACCGGCACGGCTACAATGCCGGGAATCTGGTCAAAATGCATAAGCACGGCGGCTGCAATCCCTGGGATGTCGCATGGATCATCGCCCTGGTGCTGGATGCCGCTTTGAGTTTTGAAGAGGAAGAAAAATGTTCCGGAAACTGATTTTTCCGGAACGTAACACAAGGAATGTGGTGTAAAAATGGAAATTAAAGCTGTCCACTTTGATATGAAGTCAATGATCCCTACGGCGGAATATTCATTGACTCTGCTTGATGAACTTGCTGAGCAGGGGATCAACGCAGTCGTTGTAGAGTTTGAAGATAAATTCCCCTTTGATGTGACCGCAGGTATTCATCACCCCGCAGCCTGGACCAAAGAGGAGTTCCGTGCCTTTGCAAAGAGGTGCAAAGAGAGGAACATTGAATTGATCCCTCTGCTTCAGAGCATCGGGCATCTGGATTATTTGCTCAAGTACCCCAAGTTCCGCAATCTCCGGGATGGGGGACCGGAAGGCTCAAGCTATCAGTGGTGTCTTGCCATTGAGGAGTCTTATGAACTCTGGTGTGCCATGGTGGAAGAACTTCTTGAAGTCTTCCCTGAAACTACCATCTTCCACATCGGTGCTGACGAGTGCCGGATGAATGTTCCCTGCGAGCTTTGCGAAGAGAACAGACTTGACCTTTATGTGAAACGCGTGGCGCGCTGCTGTGAGTATATCCAGAAAAAGAATATGAAAGTGGTGGTGTGGGATGATGTGTTCCGCAAGTACGGCGAAGAGAAGTTTGCTCTGCTGCCCGAAGGCGTCATTTCATGCGTCTGGATGTACTGCAAACTGGATGAAGAGTATATCGACCGCATGGTGTCAAGCGGCGTGGAGTGCTGGGGAGCTTCCTGCATTCAGGCGCATAAATTTTTCCATGCCATGTCGCCTCAGGAGCCTAAAATGCGTAACGTGGATGCCTGGGGAAAGATCCATCAGAAATATCCTCAGATGACAGGACACATAGGAACCATCTGGGGCAGAAATCAGTGTCAGAGTCCCTTCAACTCCAATTTGCCTCAGTCCATGTTCATGACCGCTTATCTGGTGGAAACTCTGGAAAACGGCATCATTGAGGATCGGAAAAAGTTTATTACCGGCTTCGGCAGAAAGTTTTTCGGCATGGATCTTGACTACAACACCATGATCAACTATTTCTGTTACGAACCCGGTTACTCTGAACCCATTGTGACCGAACTGAAAGAAAAAGCTCCCCGCCACCGGGATATCGCTGAAATCTGGTACGGACTGAATGCACTGGATCAGCTGCTCTTCTATATCTACTCCTGTTTCTCTCATAACGACTGTATGCTTACTACCTACCTTGACGGCATGGCTCCCCGGGAAATGACCCGGAACTGGCTTGAAAGTGTGCGGCTCTGCAAGGAAGATACAGAAAAGGGGCTTGCCGAACTCAAACCTCTGATGCTGAAGTATTTCCCTGAAAAGGTATGGGAGGAATTCATCGATCAGCGGTTCAGGGCCAAGTTTGAACGCAATGAATATTGGCGCCACATTATTGCAAGCGCCGCCCTCAAATGGGAGGAGAATCTGAAAAAAGAGTGATTCCTTCCGGGAATAAACATGACGCAGAAGTTTTTATCCGGCTTCTGCGTTTTTTTATGGCCTGAGATGGAGCCAAACTTGAAAAAAAGGGGGGGGTGTGGTATATTATTACGAATGTAAAAAACTGATAATTGAGGAGAATTATGTCAAGGGCCTTTTTTACCCTGATTGAACTGCTGATGAGTACTGCTTGCAAAGTTAGGGTTTTGCCGTTTTATTACCTCAAAATAATTTATAAAAACGACACATCCTTACGCCCGACAGGGCGCACTTCACGCATTTTTGACAACAGTCAAAAATGCTCTTCACACCTTCACATCTTCACTC
>JAFWBQ010000016.1 GCA_017507125.1 Lentisphaeria bacterium | reverse complement strand
AGCCTCTTTTGAGGAGCTTGGTTCTTCTGTTTCTTTTGGTGCGACAGTTTCGCCGAAGTCGGCGAGCTGTTGGGCTTTGGCGTCCTCCTGAAAATCCAGCTGCGGAGCTGTGATCACGCCGGGGATCGCCATTCTGCGGAAAGTATGTGCAGGCCCTTTGACGCTTTGTTTTGTTCCCAGAAGCTTAGGTCTTGCATCAATGGGAGCAAGCATCAATTCAATGGGTGAAACCTGTTCCATACCGCCTGTCAGATTGCGGATCGTGGTGCGGGCTTCAGCCAGCTGCTTGCGCTGGCGTGCGATGAGGGCTTTAAGCTGCTCCTGTGCATCTTCATCGGCAAGAGCCTTGATGGCATCCCGGGTGCGTGCTTCGCCTTTGAGTCTGCCGTCAGTGGTAAAGAGATAAACGTGGGTGGGGTCGATGTGGTCGCTTTTGACCAACACCTTTTCACCTACGGAAACGGTGTCACTATAATATAAGGTATTATTAAAGGAAACGGCAGGACCTCTGGTCACGGTGCGGATATCCTCAGGTTTCAGGAACGCAAAGTGGAGTTGTTCTGCACTCATAGCGGGGCGGACTTCTCTTTGTTCCCACAGTTCTGCGGGGGATTTGCCGCCGTGGATGCGACCTTTTTTGGGGGTATTGTGCCATGACTCGAGCCATTGATCGAAAAAAGCGTTGAATTGTTGAAAACTGATCAATTCATCGGCGTGATTCATAAAATATGCAGCAGAGTCAGGGCGTTCACTGGGGCGGCTGCCGAGATAAGAGGGAAACATTTTATCAAACTGCTGCATCATATCCCGGAAGGCACGTTCAATGGTTTTTGCCCGGGCATTGTAAGCGGTTGCATTTTTGAGCTGTATTCCCAATTCTTTGAAAATGGAGTGTTCGTTGCCCTCAACGGTCAGCGGAGTGGAAAAGCCTTTTGCGCAGTAATCTTTCCCGTTGTCGAAGTAGGCGACAGCAGGAGCCTGCCCCCCTGTTTTTGCGCAGTACAGGGCAAGGGTATTGATAATGGTGTAAGTATTGACAGGTTCTGTGGTGATCCAGTAGGCGGCGATATACCAGCTGCGTGCATCCATCAAGGCTGTGATTTTAGGGCGGACAGGTTTCCATACTTGATTTTTCTCATCCCAAACACGGATCTGTACGTCAAAATCACGGGTATCGCCGATGATGCAGTATCCGGCGGGGATGCCTGACCAGTCCCGCTGGATATAATCACAGCACTTGTTGACATAGGCAGTTTCGCCTTCACGGGCACAGATAACGGTGCCGGGGGTCAACTGGCTGACGGCATAGCGGACTTGGGAGAGTGTCGGAAGCGTTGTTCCCGGGGCTTTGAAACGCATGCTTGCGACTGCTTGCCGGTAGGCGGTGGCAAGCTTCAAACCGTTGCCGTGGAGAAAAAGAGAATAAAACTCCTTCCAGAAAGGATCTTTTTCCCGTTTCTTGTCGATTTCCTGATGTCGTTCATTTTGAGCTGAAACATATTGGTCGCAGAGAAAAGCCACGGCACTTTCATCATCAACAGCTTCAGCAATATCCCTTTTCCAATTCCGGAAATTGTTGTAAATGAGAGCGGACTTGCCTCCTTGTCCGGCAATTCGCAGAATGGGGAACTCTTCAGCACGGGTGGCGGCGACAAATTCGGCGGCCTCTTTTTCATTGAGACGATGAGACTTTTTGACCTCAAGGACAGCCCTGACGAAACGCAAGCGCTCCCAGGCCTTGGCCCGGGCTTCGGCGGGAAGCACAGCTGCATCGACCGCCTTCCGCCCGTTGCTGTTGACGGCGACAGGCTTGCCGATTTCTCCAGCGGGCTTGCCCACCATAGCCTTGGCGGTGGTGGGGGCGACTGGCTTGATAGATTTTTTTGTCAGATCAAAAAGCCCCATGATCTTTTCTTTACTCCTGTGCTAAAATGTTCTCAATGGCCTGCACCTCATCCAGGAGGGCAGTTTTAAGGTTCAAAAGCATAACTGTATCGGGGGTCTCCTGCCGCCGCTGGTAGTCCAGAGCGGCCCCCAGCAGCAGACAACCGGCACGGTAACTGCGGTCTGCGGTATCATCATCGTCAACTGCTCTGACGATGGATTCCGCTTCAAATCCTGTGGCAGTCTCCAGCCACTTCCCGAAGCCGGGCAAAAGGAGCTGCTCTTCCGCCTTT
>JAFWBQ010000002.1 GCA_017507125.1 Lentisphaeria bacterium | reverse complement strand
CGGGGGCAGGTGCCGGAGCAGGGGCCGGAGCGGATGCCGGTGCGGAGACCGGGGCAATTTCCTCTTCAAACGCCTCAATATCTTCTTCTGCCTCACCGGCAGCGTCAAACTCTTCTCCGGGCAACTCATCTTCCTCCGGAAGCACTTCGTCAGTCAAAGCAAAATTGGAGGTACGGGTTCTGTCATTGTCAGAAATCTCCGGGGCGGGGGCGGGAACGTGGGCGGGGGCCGGAGCGGGGGCAGCGTGCTGAGGCCGGGAGACGGTACGCAGGGGCTGTTCCTCACGGGCAGAAAAAAGAGAACGCTCTTTCTCATATCCATTCTGAAAAGGCACTGACTCACGGGATTCTGCAGCAAGTTCCGTATCAGAAGCGGAAGTGCTCAGAGAACGGAAACATGCAGCAACGATATCTTTCCACTCAGCGATGTAGAGCCAGATAACGCCTCCTGCCAGCAAGGCGATGGAAACGATGGAACATCCCACCCCGCCAATGAAATGGCGGAGCACGCCTTCGCTGAGTTCGCCGCTGCGGGGAGCTGAGAAAAACTGCCCTGCAACGCCGCCGGGGATACCGGATTTGATCGATTCACTGTGACCGAGTCCGAGGGAGGGGAGCGTCTCTTCAAAAGCCTCAGGCGTCAATCCGAAAAGCAGAAGGGCTCCTGTGATGACAAAAAGAGAGGCAAAAAAACCCTGCCAGTGGCGGAAACTCCGGTGGTCACTGATAAACTCCCCGAGTCCAAGGCGGACGCCGCGGAAAAAGATCAGAAGAAGAAGAAGATAACATCCCAATCCGAGATGCATGAAAAGTGTGTGTGAAACAATTGCCCCGATCCATCCGATCCAGTTGTCCACGACGCCGTCGGCTCCGCCGTAGAGGATGACTGCATCAGTGGGCGAATAGGAAAGTACTGCCGCCGCAAAAAGCAGCAGCAGAACCAACAGAAAAAACAATCTGAACAATCTGCCGCCTTCTTCAGCAGCGGCAGTCCGGACATTTTCTGACATTCGCTTGATTACTCCATCTCAATACAAACTTCAAACGGGAGGCTTGCTCCGGAGTAATATAATACAATATGGTGCATATTGCAAGAAATGCTCAGGAGCTTTTTACAAAAAAATCACAGGAAAGAAGAACGGGGTTTCATTTCTTTATCGAAATCAGCTTTCTTCTTGAGAAAGATCACCTTTGTCTCAAAGTTATAACGCACTCTTTCTTTTTTGTTCAGAGTCTGGACCTGACCGAAAGAATCAGCTTCCCAGGCATTGTTCTGAGTACTGAGATTGTCAACATTGTCTGATGCAGCCAGAGGAGGCGCAAAGGCACCGCTGCTGGCGGGATAGAGTCCCACGGCTTTCCCGGTCGTGCTGACGATGCACACAGCATCGGCACCATGTTTCCGCGCCTCGCTGCGGAGTTCCGCCATGCGGTCATACATATCGGTAGATCCGGGACCGGCAAGGATCCCTCTGCCGATGATCCGGTATTGATCCGCCGGGATCTCTTCTCTGTTCTGAAAAATATTCACAGGAACAGAGTCGCTGAGGGGGACAAAAGATTGCCCCACATAATCAAAACTCATACAACCGGCAAGAAACAGGACTCCTGTCAGCAGCAGCAAAAACCTTGAAACAAACAGCATCATTCTTTACTCTTTCATTCTTTTGAGGTTGAATTCCCATGCCTGTCCCCGACGGATCTTGCGGACGTAGAACTCCGCATTGCCGTGACGGATCACATCCCCCACCCGCACCGGACGGTCAAGGGTGCGCGAAACCCACACACCAACAGGCTCGGCACGCAGGGGCAGATCCAGATGGGTATCTCTGGCAAGGAGCCGCAAAGGTACGCCGCCCCCCACCACCCAGAAGTTTTCACCGGGTGAATAAAAGGTACGGGGCAAGGGGTCGAACTCATCATCAAGATCCCCCAGCAGCTCCTCGATAATATCCTCAAGCGTCACAAGTCCCAGAGTGGTGTTGGTAGCGGGATCACGGACGATGGTGATATGACAGTTCTGCATGGTCAGATGCTCCAGCAGCTCAGCAGCGGTGTCGTCAGGTTCGGAAAAGGGCACGGGACGCAGAATATCGTTCACCTTCACAGTTCCGGGATGGGAGCGGTGGATCGCCACAAGTTCCTTGAAGTTCACATAGCCGAGAACCTCATTTTTGTTATCCTCTTCACACACGGGATAACGGGTGTGGAAGTCATTGGCAGTGGAGTTCATGGCATCAGTAAGAGTCTGGTCGGCAGTCAGAAAAGAGATGTTTTCCACGTCGATCATCACCTCACGCGCCGTCTTTTCAGAAAGATGGGGTACCATCTTGATAATGCGCTCCTGCCGGGAGGAAATACTCTGGGTGCTCCGGGCAAGGGAGGCAAGAGCAGAAATCTCTTCGGCAGTGGTGGGTTTATCGGGTTTGCGCCGTTCAAAGGGCTTGTTGATCCACTGGGTCACTTTGATAATGGGCATGAAAACATAGAGCAACACTTGAAGCACCGGGCCGCAAAGCTGCATGACCCGGATATTGAAACGCACACCGAGGGTCTTAGGGAGAAGCTCGGTATACTGAACCATCAGCAAAGTAAAGACCAATGAAAAAACGCTCATAATGGTGGCGTTGGCGGGGAAGAGGGCATTCAGACTTGCACCGGCTTCGGCGGCACCGATGGTATGGGCCGCCGTGTTGATAATGAGGATCACAGCCAGAGGTTTGTCGATATCCTGCTTGAGGGTCATCACACATTTACCTGCTCTGGGCGTATGGCGATTGAGTTCAGCCACCTGACTGGGGGAAATACTCAAAAGTGCCGCTTCCATCAGGGAACAGCAATGTGAAAAGAGCATGGCAACAAGCACACTGCCGATAAAATAAAACCATTCAGGTCTTATAGTTAAACTTTTACTTGTCTCAACGATCGATGCAAAAACACATAAACACGCCGGATCCAAAGCGTCCATTTTTTCCTTTCTGTTTCCGGAACTTTTTTTATTTCCTGAGTTCCGGAGTTTGTACAAATGATTACAGTTTATTTTACGCCGTCTCCACGGCTGAACGATTCCTTTTTGATTCAAAGCTGCTTTTTCTTTGAAAAAGTTGAAAAGCAGCTCCTGTTATTCCTGCTGTTCCTGCCCGGAACAGGAATACAAAGCTCCGGGCAGTTTTTGTAAAGTCAGGTGCAAAACTGAGAAAAAGTCTGAAAATTCTCAAAAAAGAGTTTTCAGGTTTTCTCTTCAATCAGCATCTCACATCATTATTTCCTTTCCTTTGCGCCGGCTGTGCCGGGAATTTTCTTCAACATGGAGTCAATCGCTTTCTCAGACTGCTCTGCGGCGATCTTTGCCTTGAGGATCAACACCATCTGGGGCGGGAAGGTTTTCATGCACTGTTCCACGACAACGCGCTTCATCTCTCTGTAGCTGGGCAGCTTCATACGCTCCATGCTCCCGATGTCAGCGGAGTACTTGGAATAGATGTAACGCGCCAGTCTCTCATTGGCAAGAGCGGCATCATTATCATTGTAGATAAGGTAGAAAACACTTTTGAAAATAAGTCCGCTGATAACTTCGCTTGCCTTCTTGACGCCGGCATCGCGGACATCTTCTGCCCATTGGGCGGTCACAAAGGCTTCAAGATCCTCACGTTTGCGGTGCGGTTCCTCTTTCATCAGGAGTTCATAATACTCTTTAGCCTTGGAAAACTTACCGTAGTTGTAAAGGATCCCGATGGCCTCTTTGATAAAGTTGATCTTGGCGCTGCGGAACGTGGAGTACTCCGCCCCGCCGTCATAGATCTTGTGCACTTCACCGTAGGTGTTGTAGACAGAATCCACCAGAGCGATATTGGGAGCCACCACGATATTGTTGAAATCCTTATCGTTGACCATAAGCAGTCTGCCGCCCCGGAACGATTCATAGAGGGACTGGGTGATCAGACGGCTCAGATTGAGATCCTTGTTGCCGGGAGTCCTTTTCAGCCCCATGGTCGCCCAGTAGATCGCCTGGGACTCCGGCACACGCCAGTCAAGCACGCCGTAGCGCTCATTGATCTCAACGATCACATCGGGATCAAGTTTCAGCTGGCGGCGGAGCAGTTCTGCGCGCAGAAAGAGCTCCATCTCTTTCAGGAGCTTTTCGCCGAGTCTGCCGTTGAGAGCAGATGAAAGTGCCGCAGGAGTCCTGCTTTTGAAATCATTATAAAGGGCATCAAAGTCCTTGAAGCCGCACTTGTTCAGCACGCCCCACACCTGACCGTCGGCAGGATACTTTTTCATAAACTCCTTCTCACTTGCAGGAGCGTCAGCAAGCTCTTTCCAAGAGGGTTCGGCAGCACCGGTGATGTTCATCATCTGGATCGCCAGACGGTTTTTGTAGTACAAGTTGGCATCGTCAAGAACGTTGCCCAGCTTGTGCTGAAAGATCCATGCCAGATCTTTGTAGAGAATGGGATCCTCAGGATTGTATTCAAGAGCAAGATCCCGGATCAGACGGACACCCTCGTTGACCCAGCGCCATCTGTCGGCATGGCTGGAACAGGTCACAGAGATGTTGTAGGCCATGTTCCATGCAAGATAGGCAGTGGCTCCTGAAAAGGTGGGCTGAAGATCTGTGATCCAGCGGGCAAGCTGAACCATTTCAAAGTAGTTCTGCTTTTCCTTGAGCGCCTCGGCACGGAGCCACAGCAAGTCTGCCACGATCCCCCGGAAACTGCCCAGCGCCACCGTGGTGAAAGTCACCAGCACAGGAGCATTCTTGATCTCGCCGGTAAAACGCAGATGATGCTTTTCAACGGCGGCATCCAGACGGCGCGCCACACCCGATGAACAAAAGAGCAGAGCGATGGTGAGGATCACCAAGGCAAAATACATGGTAATAATGCGGAATTTATTCATTTTCTGACGATAAGCCCCAGTTCACGCTTGTTGTAGAAATAGATTCCCAGAAGCACCAGAGGCAGCGCCTTGAGAACGATCATGTGGAAAAACAGCGAACCGATGAATGACCACTCCACCAGGACACCGTCCGAAACGATGGAACTGACATCAAAACGCTGCAGCGGGATCACCACCCAGAGAAGGAGCTTGCCCACCAGTTGACCGAAACGGTCGGCGAAACCTGACAGATACTCCAAATTGACCATATAAACCGAAAAGGCACCGAAAAGCAGGTAGCTCAGCACCATGAAAATGGCAACAGGCATTGAAAGACATCCTGCAAAGGCACAGCTGAGAGCGGCAAGAAGCATGAGTTCCATACCGATGACCAGTACTGCCCGGGCATAGTTTCCGGCGAAACTTGTGGCAGGCACCAGCAGCGTGGGACCGTCCGCAGGCTGGAAATACATGGTGCCCTGCATACGGTCAAGGTTCACCACAGTCATAAAGACATGCCCGTCTGAAGAAACCACCTTCCACTCGGGTTTCAGTTCCTTTTCATGGAACACACCGGTCATGACCTGATCGGGTTTATCATCAAGGGGATAAAGATAGAGATCGTATGTTTTGGCATTTTTTGCCGCCACAGGACCGGATCGGGGAGATACCTTACGTTCACGGGGTATACCCACGGACCAGAGAAGATGGGTCTGACGCTGATCTTCGCTGGCGACCTTGTTGATATAGGGCCGGTAACGCAAAAAGATGGGTTTGCCCGTATTGGCGGGGATGTTTGAAAAACGCCAGGTCTTGACGACGCCGACTTTGGCTTCAGAATCCCTTGAAACGATTTCGAGCTGAGCATCTTTGTAAAGTTTTTCCTGCATCTGGGTGTCAACGGCTCTGCCCTGAGAGGTAAGTTTCCTGACCTTCAGACGGAGCAGTTCATTGATCGCCTCGCTGTAGTTGGGACGATCGGCGCGGAACGCACGTCTGCCCACCAGTACTTCGGCGCGCATACGCTCCTTTTCCCCCGGCTGGAACTCAAGAGAGTCAAAGCGGTAGAGAATGATGAAATAAACCGCCGCTGATGCGGCAGCCAGAAGCAGCAAATTGACCAGACAGACACCCACCCATTTTCCAAGCCACACAGTGATCCGGGAAACCGGTTTGCTCACCACCATGTGCAGCTGATAACTGTCGATATCGCAGGTCATGATGAAACATCCCAGCCAGATGGATGAAAGTCCCAGCACGGCACTGACGATCCAGAGGCTGTAAAAGATGGAGCTTTTCAAAAAGTCTGCCGCAGTTGAGTTTGTGATGGTCGTTGGAATCAGCGCAACACAAAGAAGCAGCACACCGAAAAGCAGCTGGAATATATGTGACCGCACCGCATGGCGGAAGGTCAGTTTGACGATTGATAAAAAGGCTCTCATTTGCGATCGCCCAGAATGTCATTGAGTTTACGGTCGGCTTCAGAAAGTTTCTCAGCGGCAGCCGGATCTGCGGCAGCGCTCTCTTTTCCGGGAGCACTCTTTTCCTCCATAAGGCTGGAAAGGGCCTCTGAGGAAACCTGACTCTTTGTTTCTTCCGCCTTCCGGGGAGCAGCGGCGGGACCCGTCACAGGAGCAGCAGGCTGTTCCTGCTGGAGCAGAGACTCAAGCACAGCGCTCTTCTCATCTCCTTTGGCAAGGTATTCGGCGATTTTACCGCCTGAAACGACCCCTGCAGTTTCCACACTCTCTGCCTTGGCTTTGGCGATGACATCAAGGAAGAACTCCTCAAGGGTGCGCCGGGGATGATCCACACGGAACTCCTCACCATGGAGCGACTCACGCAAGATCCCCAGCACTTTATCCATTGCCTCCTTAGGCAGCACAGGGGTGGTGATGGTGGTGGAGTCAGAAACAGTCAGCAGTTCGCTCAAAGCGCCCTGAGCACGGATCTTGCCGCCGTAAAGGACGATGACCCGGTCACAGATATCCTCCACATCGCTGAGAAGATGGCTGGTGACAAGGACGGTCTTGCCCCGCTTTTTCAAAGTCAGGATCAGATCTTTCACTTCCCGGCAGCCCAGGGGGTCAAGTCCGCTGGTGGGCTCATCCAGGATCAGAAACGAGGGATCGTTGATCATTGCCTGAGCGATACCGATGCGGCGCGCCATACCCTTGGAAAACTCACCCACACGCCGGCGGCGGGCATGAGTCATACCCACCATATCCAGCAGCTGATCTATACGGCGGGCGCGGTCAGCAGCTGAAAGATTGAAAAGGGATCCGAAAAAGTCAAGGGTCTCTTCGGCAGTAAGATACTTATAAAGGTAAGATTCCTCGGGGAGATAACCGATATCCCTCTTGGTTTCCACAGCTTTCGGGGAGCGTCCCATAACAGTCAGCCTTCCCCCGGTGGGATACAAGAGTCCCAGAAGCATCTTGACAGTGGTGGATTTACCGGAGCCGTTGGGCCCCAGCAGTCCCACCACTTCTCCGGGACGGATCTCAAAGTCGATGTCATTGACGGCACGGGCCTTGGGACGCCCCCAGAAATCACGGAACTCCTTGGTCAGACCGGTGGCACTGACCACGGGAATAATGTTATCTTCCATTCTCTGTTATTCTTCCTCTTGCTCCGGTTCCTCCTCGCCCCCCTCTTCAAGGGTGAGTTCTTCACCGGTACGCACAAGACGTGCGCTGTTGAAAATGATGATCAAAGTACTGCCGGCGTGGAGCACTGCCGCCCACACAGGGGTCATAAGTCCCACAGCCGAAACGATCATGCCGCCAAAGAGGAAAAGCATGCCGAAAAGCAGGTTCTGATTGATGATCATCTGGGATTTACGTGAAAGATAGACCAGCATCGCAATGCGGCGCAGATCATTGGTCATAAGCGCCACAGAAGCGCTGTTGATGGCGACGTCGCTGCCGATGGCCCCCATGGCGATACCCAGATCACCGGCGGCAAGGGCGGGAGCGTCGTTGACACCGTCACCCACCACGGCGACCCGGTGGTTTTCCTTGACCTTCTCAACGAAGGCGACCTTGCCTTCAGGGAGACATTCGCTTTCAAATTCGTCGATCTGGAGCTGTCCTGCCACAGTTTCGGCAACAGATTTGCGGTCACCGGTGACCATGGCGCAGTAGCGGACGCCCAGTTTACGCAGATCGGTGAGCATGGCGGCAGATTCATTACGGATCTTGTCGCGGAACCCGATCCAGCCGATGACCTGACCGCCCCGGGCGACATAGACCACACTCATACCTTCGGCTTCAAGGTCGTCATGGGCGGGGATATCCAGATTCTGTTCTTTCATCCAGTTGGCACGGCCGACGATGATCTCAACGCCGTTGACCTTGCCGGAAACACCCTTACCGTGGGTTTCAGTAAGATCTTCGGCGAGGGGGAGTTCAAGACCGGCTTCGGCAGCAAGTTTCTGGATGGCTTTGGCAGTGGGGTGATTGCTGGACTGTTCGACGGCACCGGCGGTCTGAAGCAGTTCAGCCTGAGAGATATCGCCGAAAACCTGAAGTCTGACCACAGAGAGGAGTCCGTCGGTCAGAGTACCGGTTTTGTCAAAGACAAAGGCGGTGAGTTTTGAGGCAAGCTCCAGATGGGAGACATTCTTGATAAAAATCCCCAGACGGGCGGCGGCGGCAACCGCAGCCACCACTGCAGTGGGAGTGGCAAGCACCACGGCGCAGGGGCAGGAGATCACCAGAAAGGCGATGACGGAGTTCATATCCTCGGTGAACCACCAGCAGACCCATGCGATCATCAGCACCGTAGGGGTGTAGAATCCAGCGTAGCGGTCGATGATGCGCACCACGGGGGTACGGCTGGCTTCAGCCTGCAAAATCATATCCTTGACCTTGCCCAGAGTGGTATCTTCGCCCACCTTGGTCACCTGCAGTTCAACAGCTCCGGTCAGGTTCTGTGTACCGGCAAAGACTTCGGAGCCGACACTCTTTTCAACGGGAACGGATTCACCGGTGATGGAGGCCTGATTGACGGTACTTTCACCCGCCACGATCACGGCGTCAACAGGGAAGTTCTCGCCGGGACGCACCCGGATGATATCCCCCACTTTCAGTTCTGTCACCTGAACATCCTGTTCTGTGCCGTCGATGACCTGATGTGCCGTATTGGGAGTCAGCTTGATCAGCTCTTCGATGGAGCGCTGGGCACCGCTTGCAGTACGGGTTTCGATGATGATGGTCAGCAGCAGGAAGAAGGCGATGATGCCCGCCATCTGGAAATCCCCGTTGGCAAGGGAGGCAAGAATGGCGAGAGCCACCAGTTCATTCATGTAGACCTTGCCGCGCCAGAGATCCTTGACGGCAGTGATGACGATAGGCAGAGCAAGCACCACGGCACCGCAAAGGGCGCTGAGCTGAACAGCATAGACCTGAGAGGGAAGCAGATACTCAAGGATGAAAGAGTTCAAAGTGAGCAGACCGCCCCCCAGGGCGAAAAAGAGTTTGCCCATGCCCCGGTCATGTCCGGCGCCTTCGGTAAGGGAGTCATGACCGCAGGGGCAGTTGGGTTTACTGTGTTCGTGCCCGTGATCATGGCCGCAACTGCAGCTGTGCTCATGCTCATGTTCATGGGCATGATCGTGACCGCAATTGCAACTGTGACTGTGTTCTTGCTCGTGATCGTGGCCGCAGCAGCAGTTGTGATTATGTTTGTGTTCAGCCATTTCTTACTTACCTTCCTTTCCTGCTTCAGCTTTGGGTTTGGGCTGATTCTTCGGTTCGGGGTTCAGCTGGACCCGGATCTGCCGTTTCTTGTTGCTGGAGCCCATAATGAAACGATCCTCGGTAGAGGCTTGCATTGCCTCTGACAGAGCGGAGGTGTAGAGAGCGATCAGCACTGTCCGGGGACTTTCTTTATATTTCGCGTTGATGGCTTTGAAATATTCGGTCTCGGCCCTCATATCGGCAACAACCCGGCTCTTGTAGGCGCGGGCGGCGGCGATGATCTCAGCGGCTTTGGCGCCGGTTTCGTTCTCGGTTTCAACTCTGTAGGTCAGAGCTTTGCTCCGGAGCTCGGAACTGGCGTTACCGGCAGCAGTCGCCTCATCGAAGGCAGCTTTGGTCCGGCTGGGGGGAAAGGCGCGGAGCAGAGTCACATTCTCGATCTGGATACCGCAGTCGGCGGCATTGATCATACGTCCGAAGAGTTCTTCGACCCGGGTCTTGTACTCAAGCTTTTTGGCAAAAAGAATGTTGTCGACCTTTTCAGTGGCGGTGACACGGATCACAGCATTTTCAAAAAGGTTGGTCAGAAGAGTGCGGGGGCCTCTGCCTGAAGTAAATCCGTTGAAGTCGGTCACAACATCATCCTCAAGGACTCTCCCTGCCACCACGGGATTGACAGGGGTACAGAGTTTCTCGTAGTATTTTTTGGGATCCACCACCCTGTACGCCACCTGCCAGGAGGCGTGGATGATATTGGCATCCCCGGTCAGCAGATAACGGTCACTGCCGGGAGTAAGGGATTGTTTGACCTCTTCGCCGGGGATCTCCACAGGAAGAAAGTTCACATCCAGCTGCTGCTGATTGGTCTGCACCCGGACAAATTTGTGCACAGGATAAGGCATAAACCAGCGTGCCCCATCCTGATAGGCTCCGTAAAACCTGCCGAAACGCAGTACGATCACCGCCTGCTGCGGCTCCACTGAGAAGTAGCCGCCCCAGGTGAAGAAATAGATGATCATGGCAATGATGGCAACCAGCAGTATGACAAAAGCATACTGCAGACTCTTGACAAGAGCTTTAAGACCGCCCTCATAGCGTCCGGAACGGTCAAACTCCCGATTGATTACGCTTTTGGGTTCCATGCTTATTTCTTCCCTTTGTTGTTCCTCAGGACCTCGGCACCCTGCTGCAGAATGTCAAAGGGAGCGGTCCGGTAGTCAGTGACGAGAGTGGTGCGTCCCTTCATGATCTTGCGGAGACTGTCAAGTTTGAGCAGAAACTCGGCAAGTTCGGGATTCTGGGTGAATGTGGCATAATACTTGGCGGCTTCAGCGTCACCCTCGGCGCGGATGGTACGGGCCTTTGCTTCGGCATCAGCCAGGGTGATGGTGCGGAAGGTGTCAGCTTCGGTGCGGATCTGCTTGGCGCGGGCGTTACCTTCTGAGATGTAGGCATCGGATTGAACTTTGCGCTCGGCGATCATGCGGTCGGCGACCTTCTCGCTGATGGACTTGGGAACGTTGATGGTGCTGATCCCCACATCAATGATCTGGAGTCCGTAATCTTTGGTCTCAGAGGCAAGATTCTTCAGGATCTTCTCCTGGATCATCTGGAGCTTCATCTCTTTAGGATCGGTGTTGATGATCTCTTTGAAAAGGCACTCACCGATAGCGGCGTTTTTGAAACCGCGCATGAGAGAGTTGAGCTTTTCTTCGCCCTGAGTAATGTTTTCAAGGGTCCGGAAGAACTTCTCAGCATCGGCGATACGGTAGTTCACGTAGATACCGACGAGAAGATTGTGTCCGTCACTGGTGGTGGTTTCCTCAAGTTTTCCTGCGCCGCCGGCAAAGCAGCGGATCCGTTTGTCAAAACGGTAAATGCGCTGGAAAGGATAGGGCCAGCGGAAATGGAGTCCGGGTTCAGTGACCTGAGCGGGTCTTCCCAGAGTGGTGACAACAGCGACTTCGGTCTGATTGAGCTGGAATGAGAAAACAGCGAAAAGCAGAATCACCGCGACCAGCAGTCCCAATACCCAGGTCGGCCAATGTTTGAAGAAGTTATTAGCAGCCATAATAATTTTTCCTTTTTATTTTATGTATTGAAATAATTTTACTTGGAGCTGAGTTGGGTCACGTCTGTATCCACAAGATCAAGACGTTCTTTTGCCTCGAAATTGAGTTCATAGACCTCGCTTTCGTTGTTGAGGGGCACCACATACTTGCGGATCCCGGCACAGTCAACAGAAAGGAAGTTCAAAAGCTCACGGAGCTTGAATACTGAAGGCATGGCGGTATAGGCGGTCAGCTGCTTGCGGAACCTTTCGCTTTCAGCCTGAGCCACCTTGCCGGTGGTGCTGCTGTATGCCTTTGCCTCTGCCACAATACGTGCGGCTTCAGCTTTAGCCTCGGGTTCGGTTTTGATCCGGTAGGCTTTAGCGCCCAGAATGGCGGTTTCTTTCTGTTCCATGGCTCCGATGACCTCCTGATAAGCCGGAGCCACCTTTTCAATGGGGGGATGAGCATCAAGGATCAGCAGAGTCTCGACTTTGACACCCAGCTTCTGCTGGTCGGCGAGCTGCTGGACCCGTGTCATAATGGCTTTCTGAGCCTCCAGACGTTTGGAGGACATGAGTTCCATCATGGAAGTACTGGCGAGATACTCCGTTGCCGCCTGCTGACCGATACGGCGCAGACTGTAGACGGGATTGGCATTACCGTAGGCATAATCGAAAACATTGCTGATACGGTACTGGATGGGCATGGTAAGACGGATGAATGAGATGGAAGGCGCTGCGGCGGCATCTTTTCCTTCAGCCTGAGCGCCGGTGGTTTTCACAGCCACCAGGAAGTTGCTGTCCTCGCCGCCGCCGTGGGCTTTTGTCCAGAGAACAGTCTCAGAGATCTCAGCGTTGCGTTTGGTTCCGGCTTTGATATTGAGATCATCGGGTATATTCTCATCGCCAGCGGATTTTTCGCCGATGACGATCTGGCGCAGTTCACTGGTACTGAACATGTTGACAGTACCGAAGGGCCAGGGGAGACTCCAGTAGATACCGGGGGTGAGAAGCTCTTTCTCGACGCGCCCCAGATTTTCGCGGACTCCCACCTGACTGGGACCGACTTCATGGATGGAGGAAAAGAAGAGGAAGAAGATCACCACCAGCATGAAGAGGGGGAAGAAGGAGCGCTCCACGAAACCGTAGAGCCATGTGCCTGAAACTTTGAAGCCGAACTGGTAGTCAAGTGCGGCAGCAATGTTCCGCATGACACCGCCGGGTTCTGTGAAAAGCGCAAGCAGACGGCTCTCAAAAACAGGACGGCTCTCTTTCAGGGTGCGGGGGCGGTAGAATTCAATAATGAAGTTGGTGACAAACTCAGCACCCAGAACCACAAAGATCCAGAAAAAGACTTTGCCCAATGTGAGATCTGTGGAAACGATATTGTTGCCGTGAAGCAGGGCTGTCACCGTAGCAGCTGCCATTATGACAAATCCGGCGATGAGCCACGCCCCCACGGGACGGAGCCAGCGGAACGCATTGGTACGGGACTGCCCCACATAAAAAGCTCCGATAAAGATGTTGAGCAGCATCATGATGATAGCGATGAGCGCTGTATAAAGGGCGTTGCCGGACATGCTGACGGTCCCTGCCGGACGTCCCCCCCACAGAGACTGGAAATAGAAAAGGAACCCGCCTGTCACCAGAGCACCCGCCAGGGAAAGGGCATAGGGAGCAAAGCGCCGGTAGTTATCAAAGGAGCGCTGGGCGGTAAAGCGGACATCTTCTTCCACATTGAGAGCGCGGTTTTCAGCGCTGCTGCGCTCTTCCAGGAACTTTTTCTCCTCATTCTCAAGCCCTGCCTGAGTGGAAAAAATCCCGTAGATCAAAGCACCGAAACTGAAGAGCGTTGAAAGTGTGTAGGTGATCAAGCCGAAGCGAAAAACATCTCCACCGCGCATGGACCCCAACACTGCCGTCAGAATCAGAAGGCAGATCGAGAAGATCAGACTGACAGCTGACAATTTGGTCATCAGCCGTCCATTGTCAATGGAGACCTGAATGTTTGTTTTTGACACTTTGTGATTCCTTTCGTAAACCTTAATCTGTTTTTTTATTACTTAATATTACACCTTTTTTTAATAAAATACAAGTCCGGGAGCGGATTTTATTCATTTTTTTTGTTAAAATTCGCCATTACGCGCTTTATTTCCCGGTCGGAATCCCGTTTTTTGATATCATCCCGGCGGTCATATTCGTGCTTACCCTGTGCCAGACCGATCTCAACCTTCACAAGCCCCCCCTTGAGATAAAAAGAAAGGGGAACGATGGCATGTCCTCTGACACCGATATGACGGATCAACGCGGCTATCTCTTTTTTGTGGAGCAGCAGACGGCGCATCCGCCGGACATCGTGATTGAAACGGTTGCCGAAATCGTAATGGGAAATGTGCACGTTGTGAAGCCACGCTTCACCCCCTGAAACGGTCACAAAGCCCTCCTGAAGCTGGATCGTCCGGGCACGGCAGCTTTTTACCTCGGTCCCGGAAAGCTGGATCCCCGCTTCCATACGCTGAAGTATGGCATAGTCATGAAATGCGCGGCGGTTGTTCGCCAGCACAGGGGAATCATTTTTCTGTTTTTTTGCCATACGATGAGATCAATCCTTGTCAGAACGCAGAAAAGCGCCTGCGTTATTTACGAAATTATTGTGCTGGGGGGTATTGTTTTTCCCCAGAGATTCCTGGAATTTCTGAAGCAGTTCCTGCTGTTCACGGCTCAGATCCACAGGAGTTTCAATGACCAGACGGACGTGGAGATCCCCTCTTCCGCCGCCCCGGAGCGAAGGTACCCCTTTCCCCGCCAGACGCAGAACTCTGCCGTGCTGGGAGCCTTTGGGAACCATAATGGTGCTTTTACCTGAAATGGTGGGAACATCCAGTTCCCCGCCCAGAGCCGCAACAGAAAAAGGCACCGGCACTTCGCAGATAAGGTCGTTGCCCTCTCTGTGGAAGATCCGGCTGGGACGGACAGTCAGATAGATGTAAAGATCTCCGGGAGCGCCGCCCCGGTCACCGGCGTTGCCCATGCCGGACACCCGCAGCTGATTGCCGGAGTCCATACCGGGACGGATGCGGATCTTCACAGGTTCGGTGATACGTTTCTTGCCGGAACCGCCGCAGGTACGGCAGGGTTTGTCGATGGTCTGTCCTTTTCCGCCGCAGGCACGGCAGGTCTGACGGACACTGAAAAAGCCCTGAGAAACTGTCTCGACGCCTGAACCGCCGCAGTGAGGGCAGCTTTTCTTCTGGGCGCCCTCAGCAGCACCGCTCCCGTTACAGTCGGAGCATTTCACCAGATGGGGGATCTGAAGCTCCTTTTCAGCGCCGTACATGGCATCTTCAAAGTCAATGGTCAGATCATAACGCAGATCCTCACCCTGAACGGGGGCATTGGGGTTACGCCGCCTGCCGCCACCGCCGCCGAAAAGATCCTCAAAGTTGAATCCGCCCCCGCCGCCGAATCCGCCGCCGCCGAAAAAGGCGTTGAAGATATCCTGGGCGTGGTTGAAGTCGGCTCCGCCGCCGCCACCCTGACTGGTGTAGGCTTCATGACCGAACTGGTCATAGCGGGCACGCTTTTCGGGGTTGCTCAGAACTTCGTAGGCAACAGAGATCTCTTTGAACTTCTCTTCCGCCTCTTTGTTGCCCGGATTTTTATCGGGATGATACTTGATCGCCAGCTTGCGGTAAGCCTTTTTTATATCATCGGCGGAGGCGTTTTTGGCAACGCCCAGCTGCTCATAGTAATCCATAGACTCTTACTCCTCTTTTTTGCCTTCTTCTCCGGGAGCACCGGATGAAACCACCACACGGGCGGGACGGAGCACCTTTTCCCCCAGTTTAAAACCGCAGTTCCACTGTTTGGAAACGACTCCCTCTTCGATTTCTTCAGAACTTTCATGCGCCACGGCATCATGGAGCGCAGGATCAAATTTTTCGCCTTTGGCGTCAAAGGGTTTCAAACTCAGCTCTTCAAAAGCCTTGCGGTACTCGGCAATGATCATCATCAATCCCTGACGGATCGCTTCGATATTGTCGCTCTGCTGCGCCGCCATTTCAGCCATGGAAAGAAAATCGTAAACAGCCAGGAAAGGCTGAACTGTATCTTCAATGGCAAAACGCCGGGCATCGGCAAGTTCCTTGACCATGCGTTTACGATAATTCTGGTACTCTGCCTGAAGATAAAGATATTTAGCCTGAAGTTGAGCCAGTTCCTCTTCGGGAGTCAGCTTTTTTTCCTCTTTTTCCTGAGCCTTCTCTGTTTCAGATGCAGGCGCATTTTCTTTGGCGCTCTCTTCAGAGCATTTCTGCTCTTCCTGAATATGTTCCTGAAAGGTCTCTTCTTTTTTTTCTTTATCGTCGCTCATAGGTATATATAAACTCCTTGTGTTATTTTCTTTCAAATAGATAATATACACCCGCAAAGGAAGAATTTCAAATTTTGCTTTTTTTTTCTGCAAAGCATCCCCCTTGCATCCGCAACAGGCACAAAAAAGGGAGGCAACTCCTGCCTCCCATTCAGAACGCTCTTTTCTTCAGCCGATGAAGCCTGTCACGGTAACGCCTGAGGCATCGCAGAAAAGTTCTGTTTCCGCTTCGGGGAGCGCGCCTGAGAAAAAGACCAGAGCGGCGCTCTGTTCCAGAGTGGGACAATATGTGCCTGAGGTGACGACACCCAGCACTTCGCCTGCGGCATTGCACACTTTCACCCCTGCATAGGGGGCACGGCGGCCGGAAAAAAGCACCCGTCTCAGGGAGGTTTTCAAATCGGCACCACCTTTGGGAACAAGAAGCTCCGGAGCGCCGGGAAGTGAATTTTCCAGACGCAGTGACTCCTGCGCCGCCAATCCGGCGGGCCAGGGGATGTCCGTTTCAAGAAAGAGATCCCAGATCTGGTCGGCACATTCAGCGTTGAAACTGATTTCAAATCCCTCTTCGCCGAAATCATCGGCAAAGGAGATGATGGCACGGAGCTGATCTATTTCAATGACCTTCGTTTCACCTTTCCGGGGGAGTTCACTTTTATCCACGCCGCAGAGGGCGAAAACTTCAGCGCTTTCCGGACCGCTGATGCCGATGCAGCAGAGATACTCTGAAAGGTCGCCGTACTCAATTTTTGACTCCTCAAAAAGTTTCTGCACCCGGGGGACACTCTGAAAGGGGACTGTGATGAAGAAATCATCTTCCCCCATGACGGAAACACGGCAGAAAGCCGCCCCCATTCCCTGAGCGTCAACAAGAAGTTCCCTGCGGCAGCTGCCGGGAGTCGCCGGCGCGTTTCTGTCAGAGAAAAGTTTCCCCAGCGCCTCCGCCGCCCCTTTGAATGCGACCCGGAACCTGCCGTCGGCGCAAAAATCAAAGAGCGCCGCCTTGGAACGGCAGCACTCATGTTCATCGGCTGCGCCCTCAGAGAAGTTCAAAGGCAGATTCCATCCGGAGCGGGGGACCATCTTTGCGCCCATTTCCAGATGAAACTCTCTGAGAGGGGTGTTTTTCAATTCTGCCATGAGAGCTCACTGGAGTTTTGAACCGAAAAGTTCTTTTGCAGCTTTGAGCCGTGCCACAGCAGTTGCCATACCTTCGGGATGACGGAAGACGGCAGTTCCCGCCACCATGATGTCGGCACCGTAAGCGGCGCACTCTTTCACAGTGTTTTCATCCACACCGCCATCGACCTGAAGACGGACATTCAATCCCCGGCGGTCGATCTCTTTGCGGAACGCCGCCACTTTGGGCATCTGGTGGGCCATGAAACTCTGACCGCCGAATCCGGGTTCAACGGTCATGACCAGCACCATGTCGATCTTGTCCAGGTAGGGAAAAACCGCTTCTGCGGGGGTGGCGGGTTTCATGGAAATACCCACCTGAGCGCCCACTCCGTGAATGGCGGCAATGGTGGCGTCGATGTCATCGGCGCACTCGATGTGGAAGGTCATGAGATCCGCCCCCGCCTCTTCGCGGAACATGCGGGCGTAGCGCAGAGGATGCTCGATCATCAGATGGACATCAAAGAAAAGTTTACTGGTTTTCCGCAGCGGTTTGAGCACAGGAGCGCCGAAAGAGATATTGGGCACAAGGGCGCCGTCCATCACATCAAGGTGGAGCATTTCAGCTCCGGCGGCGGCGACTTCGGCGATCTGGGAATCCAGTTTTCCGAAGTCAGCGGCAAGAAGGGAGGGAGAGACAAGGATCTCGCCTTTGGGGAAATCAGAAAGAACCATTTTTATTTTCTCCAAAAAAGCCGGCTGCATGAAACGTGCCACGCAACCGGCGGTTGTTGATTTGATTGTCAGCTTCTGACTCAGCCGATCCGGTCAAATCCGGTGAAGGGACGCAGAACTTCGGGGATCTCAATGGAGCCGTCTTTCTGCTGATAGTTTTCCATGATGGCGATGATGAGACGATCCGTGGCGGCAGTGGCGCTGATGGTGTGAACAAAGTCACGCTCGTCACCCTGCTTGTAACGGATGTTCAGACGGCGGCTCTGGAAACTGGTCAGATTGGTGTTGCTGGTCACTTCGCGATAGGTCTTGAAGGTGGGGTACCAGGCTTCAATATCATACTTCTTGTAACCGGGGGCACCCAGGTCGCCCACGCAGACGTTGACCACATGATAGGGGATGTTCAGGGATTTGAGCAGATCCTCTTCATTTTGCAGACAGAAGTCGTGGTATTTGGGGGAGTCCTCAGGTTTGCAGAAAACGATCTGCTCAACCTTGTGGAACTGATGGACCCGGAAAATACCCCGTGAGGCTTTGCCGTAGCTGCCGGACTCAGTCCGGAAACAGGGGGTGAAGGCAGTGTAGCACAAGGGCAGCTTGTCGCCGTCAAGAACATCATCGGCGTGGTAGCCCACAAGGGTCTGCTCACTGGTTCCGATGAGAGCCAGATCTTCACCTTCAAGGTTGTAGGTCTGATCGGCGAAGAAGGGCAGATAGCCGGTACCGTAGAGGGTGCGCTCCTTGGCGACGCAGGGGGTCATGAACATGGTGAAACCCCGTTTCACAAGGAACTGCTGCACATAAAAGTAAAGTGCCTGAGCCAACATGGCACCTTTGCCCTTCCAGTAGTAGAAACCGGTTCCGGCGACCTTGGCGCCCCGGGCGATATCCAGGATATCGTGCATTTCGCCCAGCTCCTGATGGTCGCGGACGGGGAAGTCAAACTCTCTGATGGTTCCGACTTTACGCAGTTCGACGTTACCGGTGTCATCGGTGCCGTCGGGCACATCGGGTGCAAGGAGGTTGGGGATCCGGGTCAGCACAGCCATCATCTTCTTGTTGATCCCGTCCATGGCGGTCTCTTTGGAGCCGAGGGTCAGTTTGATCTTCTTGACCTCTTCCCGGGCGGCGGGATCAGAGGCGCACTCTTTGCTCAGTTTGTTGCGGCGGGCGCGGAGTTCCTCCGCTTCGCGCTCAAGGGTGCGGTATTCTTTGTCAAGGGCAAGGAGTCCGTCGATATCAAGGGGGAAACCGCGACGCTGGCAGTTTGCCTTGATCATTTCGGCATTTTCACGGATAAGTTTAAGATCCAGCATTTCAACAATATTTCCTTAAATTATTTGAACTGGGGCATGGGGAATGCCGCCATAAAGTTTTTGACCTCTTCGCCCAGAGCTTTGAGGGCGTTTTCATCATCGCGCAGAGCAACGCCGCGTTCGATGAAGTCTGCCACATTGACCATTTCAGTTTCTTTGAGGCCGCGGGTGGTGATGGCGGGGGTGCCGATACGGATACCGCTGGTGACGAAGGGCTTTTCGGGGTCAAAGGGGATCATGTTCTTGTTGACGGTGATACGGGCGATGTCAAGAGCGTTGGCAACAGCCTTGCCGGTGGCCTGTTTGGGACGCAGGTCAATGAGCATCAGGTGGTTGTCGGTTCCGCCGGAAACGATCCGGAATCCGCGTTTGGCAAGTTCGTCAGCCAGCTTGGCGGCGTTGAGCTTCACCTGCTGCTGGTAGGCCTTGAACTCAGGTTTGAGAGCTTCAAGGAAGCAGACAGCCTTGGCGGCGATGACGTGTTCCAGAGGTCCGCCCTGAAGTCCGGGGAAGACAGCGGAGTTGATGGCCTTGATGTACTCTTCTTTGCAGAGGATCAGACCGCCGCGGGGTCCCCGCAGTGTCTTGTGGGTGGTGGTGGTAACGATGTCGCAGTAGGGGACGGGGTTGGGGTGGACGCCTGCGGCGACGAGACCTGCGATGTGAGCCATATCCACAAAGAGGAGGGCGCCCACTTTGTCGGCGATGGCGCGCAGACGGGCAAAGTCGATGACTCTGGGATAGGCGCTGGCACCGGCAAGGATCATGCGGGGTTTGTTTTCAACGGCAAGTTTTTCCACTTCGTCGTAGTCGATCATCTCGGTCTCACGGGAGACACCGTAGGGGATCATGTTGTAAAGTTTGCCTGAGAAGTTCAGGGGATGTCCGTGGGTCAGGTGGCCGCCGTGGTCAAGGCTCATGGCAAGGACGGTGTCGCCGGGCTGGCAGAGAGCGGTGTAAACAGCCTGGTTGGCTCCGGAACCGGAGTGGGGCTGCACGTTGGCGGCTTCAGCGCCGAAAAGTTCTTTGGCGCGTTCAATGGCAAGGGTTTCAACCTGATCCACAAATTCGCAGCCGTTGTAGTAGCGCTTGCCGGAGTATCCTTCGGCGTACTTGTTGGTCAGAACGCTGCCCTGAGCGGCGCGGACGGCGCAACTGGCAAAGTTTTCGCTGGCGATCAGCTCGATACCGTCATTCTGACGGGCGCTTTCGCGGTCGATGGCGGCGGCGATCTCAGGATCGGTGGCGCGGACAGCGGCAATATCATCGTAGGTATAGTTTTCAAGTTTGTTCAGACGGCGGGCATGACGCTCGGCACCGGTAAAGGGAGTGGCAAAAAAGGCTTCAATGATATCGTGGATATCATCGTTGTCGCAGGCATCACCGGGCAGCACCAGACAGTTGGCGGCGTTGTGTTCTCTGCCTCTGGCGGCGAGTTCAGGAGTTCCTGCGACCACGGCACGGACACCGTGGAAACGGTTGGCGGTCATAGCCATGCCGAGTCCTGTGCGGCAAATCAGCACCAGAGCGTCAATGACGCCGCAGCTGAGAGCCTTGGCGGCAGGAGCGCTGAAATCAGGGTAGTCATCACCGGGATCGGCTGCAGAAGGTCCGAAGTCAATGACCTGATGTCCGTGAGATTTCAACACTTCAGCCAGTTTTCCCTTGGCAGAAAATCCGGCATGATCAGTACCGATTCCGATGGTCAGTTTCTGACCGGCGATTTCTTTGATGCTCATTACTTATCTCCTTGGTTAGGGTTATTTGATTCTATAAAGAGTTGATCTATAAATGGTTTCATGAAGTTGAAAACAGCTTTGTAATCCTCAATGGTCCCGCCGAAAGGATCAGGTACATCCTCATCGGGTATCAGAGTCCTGATTTTATCTCTGAGTCCGGGCACGATATGGCGCATCATGGCGGCATGGGTGCGGGTCATGCCGATCATCAGATCGTAACTTTGCGCCCGTTTGGGGGTAAAAGCTGTGGAACGGAAATCAGCGGTCTCAATACCAAGCTCTCTCATAACGCCGTCGGCGGCGAGAGAGATCATGCCGCCGTCGTTGGCATAGATCCCGGCAGAAGAGGCAGACAAAGTAGTGTTGTGTTTCCGGGCAAGATGGTTAAAATAGAGCTCAGCCATGGGACTGCGGCAACTGTTGCCGGTACAGACAAAAAGGATCTTCATTTCTTACAGCACCTCCCCTCCCAGCCAGAGTGAGTGGCCGGGAGCATATTGCAGTCCGCACTCTTTGTAAAATCTTTCAGTTCCGGGAACTCCCACGAGACCGATCCATTCAATGCGGCGCTCTTTCAATTCATCAACCAGGGCGCGAACGATCATTTTCCCCAATCCTTTTCCCCGGAACTCTTTTTTCACCATAATATCCTGAATATAGGCGTCGGATACACCGTCAGAGATAGCTCTGCCCACACCGGCGACCCTGTTTTCAGGCGTGAAGAGCGCCGCCACGGCAAAGGAACCGGAAAAGGCGTTTCCGGGGAAAGCGGGATCACATTTTTCATTGATCCAGCGGTTTTCAAGGTACAGTCCACGGGCTGCCTGAAGAAATCCGGGCGTAAACTCTTTCATGATCCTGACTTGAAATCCGGCGGACATCGTCACACAGCTTTCTTTCTTTTTCGGTGTTTATTACATGCGCTCCACAACAGCTTTGGCGAATGCGGAGCAGCTCACTTCGGTTGCCCCTTCGGTCAACCGGGCAAGGTCGTAGGTCATGATCTTATCTGAAATGGCATTTTCAAGACCTTTGATCACCAGATCAGCGGCCTCATCCCATCCCAGATGGCGGAGCAGCATCTCACCTGAAAGTGCCAGAGAACCGGGGTTGACTTTATCCATACCGGTGTATTTGGGAGCGGTGCCGTGAGTGGCTTCAAAGATGGCGTGTCCGGTCATGTAGTTGATGTTGGCTCCGGGGGCGATACCGATACCGCCCACACAGGCGGCGAGAGCGTCGGAAACATAGTCACCGTTCAAGTTCAAAGTGGCAATGACATCGTACTCTGCGGGACGGGTCAGGATCTGCTGCAGAAAAGCGTCACAGATGCAGTCTTTGACCAGGATCTTCCCTTCGGGAGCCACGCCGTTGCAGTCGTCGTAAGCCACAGCCACATCGGCATATTCCCGTTTGACCAGTTCGTAACCCCAGTTTTTAAAGCCCCCCTCAGTGAACTTCATGATGTTGCCCTTATGAACAAAGGTCACACTCTTGCGTTTGTTTTTGATGGCATACTCCATGGCGGCACGGATCAGTCTTTCGCTGCCCTCAACGGAAACGGGCTTGATGCCGATGCTGGAAGTTTCGGGGAAACGGATCTTTTTGACCCCCATTTCATCCTGCAGGAACTTGATGACCTTCTGCGCTTCGGGGGTGCCTGAAAGCCATTCGATACCGGCGTAGATATCTTCAGTATTTTCCCGGAAAACCACCATATCGGTCTTCTCAGGAGCCTTCACAGGTGAGGGCACCCCTCTGAAGTAGCGCACCGGACGGACACAGGCATAAAGATCAAGCTGCTGACGCAGAGCCACGTTGAGGGAACGGAATCCGCCGCCGATAGGGGTGGTCAGAGGTCCTTTGATGGCGATGAGATATTCAGAAACAGCTTCAACGGTCTCTTCGGG
>JAFWBQ010000015.1 GCA_017507125.1 Lentisphaeria bacterium | reverse complement strand
TGTGAAGGTGTGAAGAGCATTTTTGACTGTTGTCAAAAATGCGTGAAGTGCGCCCTGTCGGGCGTAAGGATGTGTCGTTTTTATAAATTATTTTGAGGTAATAAAACGGCAAAACCCTAACTTTGCAAGCAGCACTCACCAATAGTTCGATCAGCGTGAAAAACTTGCTGCGATGTACCGATGTATTCGGGCATGTCTGCAAAAGTCCTTGGGGAGCCCTGAAAGCCGGGGAGACGGGAGCGAGTTTTTTCATAACCTTAACCTTTCATTTTCTGTCGGGAACGCAAAAACAAATCCGGGGGGGCTTGGAATATTGGGAATAGGTCACTTTTAGATGATCTGTGTTAATATAATCTGATTTTTTCTGAAATACAAGAGGTTGGAGTGTTAAATTATTGAAAATCTTGACTGATACACTTTTTTAGAACAAAAACTCCCACATTCACCATTGGAACGCAGGAGTTTTACCGTGCAGGGTCAGTAGGCTTTTGAACCCTTTTTAAAATCATCTTTCACCGCCTGACGGAATTCAGGATCGGTGATGAAACGGCAGGCCACATTTGCCTGAGCGGCTGCGGCGCGCATGGCGTTTTCAAAGGCGAAATCTTTTCCGGCGGCCTCTGCAAACTCCTGAGAGTGTCCGGTCGGTTCTGATTTTTCTGCCACGGCGAAATAAGCGTGGATCCCCGGAACAAGCTGAGAAAAATTGCCGAAGTCAGAAGAGCCGCGTCCCGCTTTTTCCGGAATAAAGACTTCTGCACCCTGAGCGCTCATGGCTTCAATGTAGGCATGATTCATAATTTTATTGGGTTTCCGGGAACGGTAGGTCGGGCGGAAAGGAGCGATCTCTGCTGTGGCGCCTGTCATCAGCTCGGCACCCTTGACGATATCACGGAAACGCTGTTCAATGATGGGAGTCCACTTTTCATCAGCAGAGCGTAAGTAGAATCGGCAGCGGGCGCGGTCGGGGATCACATTGGGAACTGTTCCCCCCTCAAGGATCACGCCGTGAAAGCGCACATGCTCAGGTACATACTGACGATAGGTGTTGACTCCGGTAAAAAGAAGATTGACGGCATCAAGGGCGTTGATGCCCTTTTCAGGATATGCCGCCGCGTGGGCGCATTTGCCGTGAAAGATCACCTCAAAACCGATATTGGCGGTTGATCCCATATCGGGAGTGTTTTTTGCTGAGGGGTGAACCATGATCACTCCCTCCACCCCTTCAAGGGCGCCTCTTTCTGCCATGAAGACCTTGCCGCCGCCCCCTTCTTCAGCAGGAGTTCCCAGAAGAATGACTTTCCCTTTGATCTCTTTTTCTTTCATGATTTGAACTGTTGCGAGAAAAGCGGCAATGCCTGCTGTGCAGATCAGATTGTGTCCGCAGCCGTGACCGATTTCAGGAAGAGCATCATATTCGGCGGCAATGGCGAACACCGGACCGGGACCATTGTCAAATTCACAGCGGAACGCAGTTTCAATGCCGCAGTAAGGTTTGATGACAGAAAAGCCCTTTTTTTCAAGAAAAGCCGCTGCCTCTGATGCGGCAAAAAACTCTTTGTAGGCCGTTTCAGGATTTTTCCAGAGGGCGTCTGAAAGTTCTCTAAGTCCCTTTTTACTGTTTGCAATGATCTCAATGATTCTGTTGAGCATTTTTTATTCTCCGTAATTCAATGAAATATTGTGTCATTGGGAAATATATCATCACTCTTTATTTTTTGCAAAAGGAATTATCTCTTTTCAGCAATATTTCCGGAAATGAGACATAAAGGATATTTATAAGAAAAAAAGTCGAAAGATTTCTTGAATTATAAAAAACAGGTGTTATATTATGTTTGTAAGGCTGGTTTACAAAGAGTTTTCTGTTATCCGGCGGTCCGCAACAAAGCAATGGCAGAATCTGAGGGGAAATATGTCGGGCAAAACACAACAATCCGGTAAGCGCCGGGTGTTCAATCTTTTGCGTGCCGAAGGCGTCATATCCCGGGCTGCACTTTCTCAGCGCTGCGGTCTGACGCGTCCGGCAGTTTCAGCCATTGTAGAAGAACTTGTCCGCGACGGTTTTGTTCTTGAAGCAGGCAGGGGAGACTCCACCGGCGGCAAGCCGCCCATATTGCTCCGCATCGCACCCGGGGGCAGATGCGCCATCGGGATCGATCTCGGCGATGATTATCTTATCCGCGGCGTTGTGTGCGATTGTGCCTGTAATGTGCTGAGTTCGGCAAAACTTGAGTACACTGATGATTTTGAAAATATTCTTGAAGTAACCTCTCGCCTTGTCTCTCTGCTGGCTTCTGAGGCTCCGGAACAAAGTCTTGCCGGGGTGGGGGTCGCTGTTTCCGGAGTGGTCGATTCAGACAATAACGAAGTGACCGGTGCCGCAACTCTTGATATCCGTGAAAGAGGTTTTGCCGTGAAACTTGAGAAACGCTGCGGATTGCCGGTGACCCTTGAACGCCGCCCCAATGCCGCCGCCCTTGCTGAAGCTCTTTTCGGAGCCGGAAAAAATTACAGCAGTATCGTCTATCTGACTTCCGGACGCGGCGTGGGAGCCGGGATCTACCTTGACGGCGGGATCTACCGCGGACGTTACGGAACTGCCGGGGAGATCGGTTTGCTCCGGCTGCCCGGCGGAGGCCGGGTTGAGGAAATCGCCCGTCCCAGCGCTTTGGCAGCTGAATTTTCAAGACGTAAAGGCATTGAAAGTTCATTCACCGATTTTTTGAACGCCTATCAGCAGGATGACGCCGATGCCGTGGAACTCGCTCGCGCCAATGCTGAACAGCTTGCCTTTGCTGCAGAAACTGCCGCCAATTTATTTGATCCTGAAGCCATTATTCTGGGCGGCAGAGCTTTGGAGTTCGGCAGCAGCTGGTTCCAGTGTTTCAAAGAGATGATCGAGGACAACTCCGCTGCCCGTGCCGCAGGAGGGAAAATCACTGTGGAACGTTCCTTTTTCGGCAGTTCCGGTGTTGCAGTAGGTGGCGCTCAGGTGGTTCTTGAGCGTCTCATAAAATAAAAAATTCTGATACATATCAATGTAAGGAACGATAAAATGAACGAAAACAAACAAGCTCTTGATCTTACCATTATCGGAGCCGGTATGATCGTCAACGATCTTCTTCTCCCCGCTGCATTGCAGATGCGGCGCGAAGGTGTGATCGGCCACATCACCGTGGTAGATATGCGCAGTTCTGCTGTCGCCGCTTTGCGTGACAGTGAATCCATCAAACGCTGTTTCCCGGATCAGAGTTTTGATACCTGTCCTGCTCCCGGTGAGCCTGACAGCACCGATCCTGAACTCTACAAAAAGGTCCTTGCCAAACAGAAACCCTATCAGATGGTCATTATCGCTCTGCCTGACCAGCTTCACTATCCTGTGCTCAAAGGCGTCCTTGAATTCAATCAGCACGTCCTCTGCGTCAAGCCTCTGGTGCTGAAATACGATCAGGCCATGGAAATTGAAAAAGAGGCAAGAGAACGGGGCTGCTTTGTGGGCGTTGAGTACCACAAGCGTTTTGACCGCCGCAATCTGATTGCCCGCAAAACCTGCCGGGAAGGTCTTTTCGGCGAATTTGCTCTGGGGGAAGCAAGACTTCTTGAACCTTACTATTACCGCCACTCCAACTTTCAGAACTGGTTCACCTGCGAAAACACGGATCCCTTTGTCTATGTGGGGTGCCACTATGTTGACCTTGTCTGCTTTATCACCGGACTCAAACCTGTGGAAATCACTGTTTCCGGACGCAAGGGCAATTTCCCCAATGGCAAAGAAGCCTATATGTGGACAAATGGCCGCGTGATCTTTGAAAACGGAGCCATCCTCTCTGTCAACAACGGTCTCGGATATCCCAATGAAGCCGGCGGCGGCAACGATCAGGGATTGATCATGTACTTTGAAGGCGATGACCGCTCAGGACTTCTGGATCATGACGATCATGTCCGCGGTGTTGAACATTGCTACACCGTCAAGTGCGACAAGAGTTTTGCCTACATCAACCCCGACTTCATGCGCGAAGTTCCCTATCCCGGTCCCGGACTCAAACCCATCGGCTACGGCGTGGATTCTGTGACAGCTTCTCTGACCATGGCTCAGGAAATTGAATGCCGTGTTGCTGCCGATCCTGCCAATGCTCTTGCCATCCGTCAGGCGGCGATCAGAGAGGTGAATGAAAAGGGACTTATCGCCACCCCCGAAAACTCCAGTTACAACGAACTGGTTCAGGAGGCTGCCCGTCTTTCCATCACCAACGGCGGTGCCCTTGCTGAAATCGACTACTCCGGCGAAAAGCCTGTCGTCCGCCTCAAAAAGTGATTGAATTTTTAAGTAAACAACATACATTCTTTAAAAGTCAAGGAGAATAAAAATGGCTGAATATTCACTGAACCCGGTGGAAGTACCTCAGATCGAGACCAAGTACCGTTCCATCAAAACCGCGATTCCCGTTCCTGAGTCACTGCCGTTCTTTGAGCGTCTGCGTAAGAGCGAACCCCGTTCCATGTCCGGACAGCCCCCCATCATCTGGCACTCCGCTCAGGATTGTCAGGTCTCTGACCGTTACGGCAACAAGTGGATCGACTGGTCCAGCGGCGTGCTGATCACCAACTCCGGTCACGCCCACCCCAGGATCGAGAAAAAGCTCCACGAGATCATTGACCAGCACCTGCTGGCAAGCTATGTCTTTGTTCACGAAGGCCGTGTTGAACTGACTGAAATGCTTCAGGCAGTTTCCCCCGATCCTGAAAATTATACCGTCTTCCTCCTTTCCACCGGTTCCGAAGCTACCGAAAACTGCATCAAGATGGCTAAGACCTATGCTCTGAAAAAGTATGGTCCCAAACGTAAATATTTCATCTCTTTCAGTTCTGCTTTCCATGGCCGCACCATGGGGTCCCAGCTCGCCGGCGGCTGGCCGGTGCAGAAAGAGTGGATCATTGATGGCGACCGCACCTTTATCCAGGTGCCTTTCCCCGACGGATTCCGCAACGAAAAGCCCAGTTTCCAGCAGTTCCTTGACACACTCAAGGCCCACAATGTTGAGCCCGAAGAGATCGCGGGTGTCATGTCTGAGTCCTATCAGGGCGGCGGTCCGGACTTCCTCCCCCTTGAATACGCTCAGGAGCTGGAAAAGTTCTGCCGTAAATATGACATCGTCCTTGCCATGGACGAAGTTCAGGCAGGATTCGGACGCTCCGGAAAGTTCTTCACTTTCCAGCACTACGGCATCAAGCCCGACCTGATCCCCTGCGGTAAAGGCGTCAGCTCCAGTCTGCCCCTTTCCGCCGTGATCGGACGCCGGGATATTATGGATCTTTACGCTCCCGGTTCCATGACCTCCACACACTCTGCCTCCCCCCTCTGCGTGGCGGCTGCTCTGGAAAACCTCAAGATCATCAAAGAGGAAAAACTGGTTGAAAATGCTGCAGCCATGGGCGAGATCCTTCAGCCTGAGATCCGCCGCATCCAGCAGAAGTATGCTGACCGCATGACCTGGGCGGGCGGACGCGGTCTGGTGGGCGGAATCCGTTGCACCAAAGGCGAAAAGCAGCCCGATCCTGAAACCTCTCTCAAGATCAATCTGGAGTGTCTCTACCGCGGTCTGCTCATGTTTGCTCCTGTGGGCACCGGCGGCGAGTGCGTCAAAATCGCTCCTCCGCTGACCATCAAAGAGGAAATGCTCCGCGAATCCATCGCAGTTCTTGAAGAAGCCTGCGATGCCGTCTTCGCCAAGTAAAAAAAGTGTTTGCAAGATCACCCCGGAGTTTTTTCAAGTTCCGGGGTTTTCTTTGACAGTCTGGAAAATAAAAGGAGTCTTTTTATGGCACAGATAGAATCAAAACTTTATCTCCCCGGTGAGATCTCTTGCGAAGAGTGGCTGGGGGCGCTCCGTCACAAGATCGTTCTTGACGGCACTACCGCCTGGGTGGTGGAACCCGCAGATCCGCTGCCCGGAAAAAAATGGTTCTGGCTCCCTGAGTGGCCCGATGCCTTCCCGGAACGCAACGGCGTTTGCGAACTGCTCCAGATGGGATATCACATGATTTATATCAACATCTATGGACAATATGCCAACGACGGCGCCCTTGAGATCATGAAGCGTTTCTACGATTATTTGAAGGGGCTGGGATTTGCTTCAAAAGGGGCATTGATCGGTATGAGTCTCGGCGGACTTTATTCTTTCCGCTATGCCCAAAAATATCCTGAAACTGTGGCTTGCATTTACGCTGATGCCCCTGTCTGCGATTTGAATTACCGGGTCGATACCAAACGGGGCGATGCCGCCGCTATTGCCGCTGCCTACGGTGTCGGCATGGATGGACTTGAGAATCACCCCCTTTCTCCGGTGAACAACTTCCTTCCCATCGTAGAAGCGGGCATCCCCCTGCTGCTGCTCATGGGACTTGCAGATACTGTCCTGCCCCCTGAGCGCAACGGATTGCTTCTGGCGGAGCGCTGGCGGAAAGCCGGCGGCATGATCGAGGTTATTGAGCGTCCCAGCTGGGGACATCATCCCCATGGATTGGATAATCCTCTGAAGATCGTCCGCTTTGTGCTTCAGCATACCTTAAATAAAGCATAACACCTCTCTTCTTCAGGAGAGGGGACAACTGACCTTGACTTTGCCGCCCGGCAGTGATTTCCGAAGCAAAGTCAAGGTTTGTTTATTTTCAGCTGCAACTACAGGAATGTCTGATACCGTCAAGGTAAAAGATATATTTTTTCAAATGATTTTACGCCTGTTGGTTGTAATATTTTTTTTAAATGGTATAGTAAGTCCGTGACATTTTATTTGTAAACCAAGGAGGCAGAACTTATGTCCGAGATCATGAATGCTGAAGAAATATTGAGCCGTTTAAAGCAGCGAAAGAGGGAGTATGACTTCCCACAGGCTTCTGAGCGTACTTTCTGGGAGAATATTCCCGTTGAGAGAAAAAATGATTATCTCAGCAGTGCTGAAAGAGAACTTGCAGCTGAGATCCCTATGCTTAAAGCCGTTGACTTTATGAAGTATGTCAGAGAGGGCAACCGCATAGATTATGAAACTCCCTATTTCCGCCGCCGTCACATTCTGAACGCCCTTGTGCTGGGGGAATGTGTGGAATACAAAGGACGCTTCCTTGACGGCATCGTTGAAATACTCTGGCAGATCCTTTCGGAGCCGGTCTGGTGTCTGCCTGCCCATCAGCGTCTGGAAAAATTTGAACTCCCCGGTCCCGAATACTGGGTCGTGGACCTTTTTGCCGCTGAGACTGCCAAGATACTGACAGATGTTCTTCAGCTTCTGGGAGCCGAACTTGAGAAATGCTGTTTGCCTATTGTGGAGCGGATCCGTTATGAGGTGAGTCACCGGGTCCTTGAGGTGTGTGAAAAAGAGACATTCTGGTGGTACGAAGGCACTAATAACTGGAGCGTCTGGTGCTGTTTTTCTGTCAATGCCGCCGCCATTGAAGTATGGCAGAACTCTCCTGAGCGCCTTGCCGCTTTTCTTGCCAAGCATATTGTTCCCATGAAAAAATTTATGGACCATTATCCTGCCGACGGCGGCTGCAATGAAGGGCCTTCTTATTGGCTTGTTGCTGTGGGAATGCTTATGAACGGACTTGAGGTCCTCCAGCGCCGTCTCGGCGGATTTGAATCCTGGCTTAATGATCCCAAACTTAAAGCTATGGTGGAGTTCATTCCCCGGATGAATTTGAGCGGCAAATGGTTCATGGGATTTTCTGATGCAGAATCCTTTTTCGCCAGGCTTCCCAGAGGTCTTTTTGTCAAATACGGCAGAATGGTCAACAGCCAGTCCATGTGTTCCCTTGCAGTCAACCTTCCTGAACCTGACGCGGCAACAGCCGCTCTCGGAAACCGCAATGTGGGCAATATTCCAAACGAAGTGGCGAACCTGACCGAAGATCTTTCTCCGCGTTCAAAAATCCTCTCTCATGCAGTTGATTTCTGGGGCGATCTGCAAATTTGGATCGCACGCCAGAAACCGGAGTCTCCTGAAAACGGCATGGTCTGCTGCCTGAAAGCCGGACACAACCGGCAAAGTCACAACCACCTTGATCTCGGGCATTTTTCTTTGTTTTACAAAAATGTTCCCATTATCGTTGATGTGGGCAGAGGAACCTATGACAGAACCTGTTTTTCCGGCGCACGCTATACAAAATGGAACTTGAACTCCACCGGACACAATGCGCCCCGTTTTGATGATATGGAACAGGGGATCGGAAGGGAATATGAAACACGCCTTGAGAATCAGGGCGATACGGTCATCTGTGATCTTACAAAGGTCTACACTGCTGAAAACGGTATACGTTCCTGTGTGAGAAAAATTTCTTTTGACCGTTCGGCAGGAAGAGTTGAAATTGCTGATACCGCTTCTTTTGACGGTTCCAAAAAAGCGGTCATCTCATTTTATACTCCCGTTGAGCCCTCTGAAGTGAAGAAAAATTCTCTTCTCCTGGGGAATCTTCTTCTGAGTTGCGAAGACATTGATATTGCCAACGCCGTCAGAATGGATTGGATCGAAGATAAGCTCAAGACCCTTTGGGGCGGTTTGTGGCAGATCGATCTGTGTTGCCGGAAAAGTGATCTTGCCACGTGGAAAATTGCTTTTGAAGAAATAGAAAAGTAACAATGAATGCCCTTGATGATACCAATAGACACTGGAAGTGGAATCTGTTCTTGATGTGGAGTTCCCAGCTCCTGGTTTTGGCTGGATTTTCTGCCGTGATGCCTTTTATGCCCCTCTTTTTAAAAGAGTGTCTGGGATATACAGATGAGGGGATCCGGGGCATCTGGATGTCCGCCTTTTACTTTTTCGGCACTTTCGGGTATGCTCTCTTCTGCCCCATCTGGGGGGCTCTGTCAGACCGTTACGGTGTGAAGCCCATGCTCCTCAGGGGGACTTTCGGAACGACGCTGCTCTTTCCGCTGATGGCGTATTCACCCAACGGCTGGCTGTTGGTATTTCTGCGTTTTCTTTCGGCTGCCTGTGCAGGGACGACGGCGGCATCTCAGACGCTGCTGGTGAAGAACACTCCGGAAAGCAAGCAGGGCTTTGCGCTGGGCGTGTTGAGCACCGCTATCTGGGGCGGAACCATGCTGGGCAACGTGGTGGGGGGAATCGTTGTTCACTATTACGGGTACAAGTTCACCTTTATTGCCTGCGGTGCCATGTATTTTCTGGCTGGATTTATTGTTCTGTTTGCCCATGAAGATTTCAAGCCTGTGATAAAAACAGCTGTTCACAACGTCAAAAAGAGCACTTCAGGCATCTTCCCGGAGTTCACCACTGCCGTGTGGATGATGCTGGGTCTTATGTGTCTTACCGGATTTGTCCGTTACTTTGAGATCCCCTATCTTGCCATGCAGATCGAATTGATCGCCGGGGATAAGGAGGCCGCCTACTGGACCGGTATCATCAGTGCCTTTGTTGCCGTGGGGGCCTTGCTTTCAGGAATCATTACAGGATACCTTTCCGACCGGATGAAACCCCTTTATATCCTTGTGCCTGTTTTTGCGATAACGGTTCTGACTATGTTCATTCAGGCTTTTGCAACAAATTTGTGGGTCTTCGGCATCAGCAGAACTTTGATGTATCTTGCGGCAGGAGGCGCCTATTCCGTGTTGCAGAAACTTCTTTCTGCGGCGACTCCCAAACGCAAGCGGGGGAAAGTCTTCGGCTTTGCCACCACTGCCAACAGCTCCGGCATCATGCTTTCCACCGTTTTTGCCGGCGGCGTGATCTGGTGCGCCGGAGTCCGGGGCGTCTTTGTTGGTTCCGCTATTCTTTCCGCTCTGCTGATCCCCTGTTACATGGCGGTCATCGGCAAGGTCATGCGCCAACCCTATTTTGCTTCCCAGTTTAAGAAAATCATGGAAAACAAAAAGAAAAAGAGCGCCTGAGATTTTTTTCTCAGACGCTCCGGTGTATTCAAGTTTATTTGGGAAGGCTCAATTTTTTGAGGGGGACAAGAAGCCTTTTTTCCCCTTCAACTCTGAAAAAACGGAGTCGTGCCCTGTAATTGCCCCTTTTTCCGTGTGAACGGCTCAGCAGCCAGGTGTTGTTGTTACCGGCGATCTTGAAAGGGACTTTTGCGATCCCCTCAGTCGGATTCAGCGGGAAAGTTCCGATGATCTTCAAGGTTTCCGGCTCAAAGCAGATCCCTTTATCTCCGCCGTAAAAGCCGCCGCAGATCCTGTCGCCGTCAACAAAAAGGTTCTGCACACCGAAACGGGTGTTGAATCCGGTATCCACGGTGACTCTTTTAAGGAGCTTCATTTCCCGGTTGCAGATGAGGATATCATTTTTACGGTGCGGCGGGGAATTGCCGCCTACACCGATATAAAATTTTCCTTTGTAAAAGGTGATACCCTCGATCTTGATGTCAGAGGGATAAATGGGGTAGATCTTTTTCAGTTTAAGATCTCTGCCGTAACGGTAGACCGCCGACTGCGTGGCATGACTGCCCAGGGGACGGTGGTCGGTTGCTGCATAAATATCTCCTTCTGCCATGCAGATATCTCCGGTGTGAAAAGGAATGGGGATTTCGGCAATGAACTTTCCAGTATAATCACTCTTTACAAGACGGCTTGTGAAAGAAAGATAGATGTATTCCTCATCCAACGCCGCCCCCTGAAGATGGGATTGGCACTTGTGGCCTGAGGTGATGATCTCTGTTGCGCTGACAAAAGTTCCAGCAGCCAGCAGAAGCAGAAGAAGATATTTCAAGCTCATCATTCTCCGGTAAGGGTAAAACCTGCTTCAGCAAATTTACGGATATAATCTTTGATGTCTTCAGCAAAGGCGGCTTTGCCGACTTCGCTCTGAACTGAGAGCAGACGGGGCGCTTTTTTCAATCTTTCGGCGATCCTCTTCCAGTCGGCGATACCGGTTCCCGGGACCCGGTGGAGATCTCCTGTGCCATCGTTGTCATGGAAGTGGGTGGTGATGACATCATTGAGCATACCATCAAGCTGATCATCCTGGAATGTCATGGTGTCGTTTTCCCAGCCCCATGCGATCCAGTCGGCGATCATGTCAGGAGTCTTGCCGGGAACTTTTTCAACGATGAGGGCGTGGCCTGAGTCGTAGCAGAATCCCAGATTGGCGTGACGCGCCTTTTCCATGATGCGGTTCAAATGAGAGGCTGTGGAGGAGGGGAGAAAGAGGTTTTCGAGTGCGATCATAAGGCCCAGCTTTTCCGCCTCAGGAATAAGAACTTCAAGCTGTTTCACCGCGCGGTCAACAGCTCCGTCAAGATCCACATTTTCAATGGGCCCGGCTTCGGGAGCAAAACGGTTGACCAAACGGGTGCGGGCTGTGTGCATGGTAACGATCTTTGCACCGATTTCAGCGGCGGAACGCAGAGACTGAAGCATGACTTCGTTGGATTTTTCCAAGCCGCCGGGGAGGGGATTGCACAGAGAATCACCCAGCCCGTGGGGGGCGTGAACATCAAAGATGGTGATGTTGTGAAGTTCTGCTGATTTTTTGACAGTTCCGGCAAATTCAGGATCTTCAGTAGCTTTTTTCAAAGTCACTGAATCAAGGGACATACGTTTGATGCCCAGTTCCGCAGCCATGGAAATGTAAAGGTTCATCACGCTGCGGTCGGGATAAGACAAGTTGAGTGCGAGAGGTGGCAGTGCCATTTTTCAAGATTCCTTATGTTCTTTATGTTGTGTTGAAATGTTTTTATTTTCTGATATTTTTCATGAACTTTGCCATTCTTTCAAGGGCGGTGTTCAAGCGCTCTTCTTTCATGGTGAAAGCAATGCGGATAAAGTCCTTGTAGTGCTCTCCGCCGTAGGCAGGACCGAAAACCGTGGCGACTTTGACTTCCCTGAGCATCCGGTAAACAAACTCCTCTGCTTCAAGTCCCGAACCGCTGATATCCACCATGGCGTAAAATGTTGCCGGGATCGGTTTGCAGACAAGGCCGGGAATAGCGTTGATGCCTTTGTAAAGCACATCCCTGCGGTGCTGGAACTCCTCCCGGATGAAATTTGAGTCAGTATTTCCGCTTAGAGCTTCAATACCGGCATATTGGGCGGGCAGCGGCGCACAGGCAACGATATTTTCCTGCATCTTGGTCATCTGGGCGATGAGGGGGGCGGGAGCGATCGCCCATCCCAGGCGGTAGCCTGTCATGGCAAAGCGCTTGGACATGCCGTTGATAAGAATGGAGCGCTCTTTCATGCCGGGAAGAGAGAGGATGGAGTCCGCACTTTTTCCGTCATAGACCAGAGATTCGTAGATCTCATCAGAAAGGATCGCAAAGTTCCGTTCCTGAGCCAAACGGGCAATCTTTTTCAGCGTTTCCACAGGAATAATGGCACCTGTGGGATTGTTGGGGGAGTTCAGTACCACAAGGCGTGTCCGGGGCGTCAGAACAGCTTCAAGAGCTTCGGCGGTCAGTTGAAACTCCTCTTCCGGTTTTGTATAAACGAAAACAGGTTCTGCCCCCAGTGAACGCACCACCTGAGCGTAATTGATCCAGAAAGGCGCATGGATGACGACTTCGTCCCCCGGTTTCAAAAGGGTATACAAAGAAAGAAAACTTGCCTCCATAGCTCCCACTGTAACGATAACTTCCTGTTCGGGATCAACGGGGATCCCCAGTTTCTTTTCAGCGTCTGCGGCAATGAGACGGCGCAGTTCTTTCAAGCCTGCGTTGGCTGAGTAGCGGGTCCTTCCTTCCATAATGGCGCGGCAGGCGGCTTCGCGGACATTGTGCGGGGGCGGAAGATCCGGATCCCCCAGAGTCAGATCCACCACATCATCAAGCGTCGAGGCAAGGTCAAAAACGGCCCGGGGAGGGGAGGGCTGGACGCACGACACTCTTTCGGCGATTTTCATTATATCTGTAAGATTCATTTTGTTTTCTTTTGCTCCGGACCGTTGTCAAGTTGTTCAAGTTTGATGTAATTGAAACGGAGTTTACCAGCGTCACCTTCACGGATGAGAAGATAATATTTGTAGGCGGCATTCTGCATTCTGAAGTCGATCACGTAGCGGTTGACACATTCACCGCTGAAAGTGTAGATCCGGTGGTTTGCGTTCTGCACCGGCACCGGATTACGCAAGAGAATTGTCCACTGTCTGTAAAGATCACCTTTCTGGATGGTATGTATATCAGCGGTAAAGCGCAGATGTGCGCCCACGGGGATATTATTCCAGATGTGACCGGGCATTTCAAGGCGGGCGTTATGGACATTGTGGAGATAAAATCCCTTTTCCTGCTTCAGGGGGACACCATCTTTCAGTTCGCTCTTGAAGGGGAGTTCTTTCATGGGATCTTTTGACTCAAAAAGAACTTTTGTTTTTACTTTTGCGGGAACTTTCCAGATGGTTTGGAGCGCTTTGCCCTTTTTGCCGTAAAAGTTGAAGGGAGTTACCGTGATGCGGTGTTCTCTGCCTTCATCAAAATATCCGCCTGAAAGATATCTTTTCAGAATAGGGGTGCGCCGCGGAGGAGGCTGCCAGTAGTCGCCATTCATCTTTTTGGTACACACCAGCTCCCATTTGCCTGCTGCATTTTTCTTTTCAACTGCAATCATGTAATAATGGAGCGCAGGAGCGGCCGAGGGGATCTCGATCACAACGTTTTTGAGAGGCATACTTGCTGCACTTACATTGAGCTTTGCTCCGGCAGAAAAGGCGGGGGGGAGTGATTTGTCTTTGCGGTACCGGGGACGGAAAGGGGCTTTCCGGGGATCAAAGGGCCATGGAATGCTCCACAGGCCATCTGTGGTATACTCTTTGCCGTCCAGAAGAGAGTAGCGGCGGAAGATGACTTTGTCTTTGAAAATTTCCATGATCGACACTGTTCCGGAAAAAAGACTTCCCGTGTTGACGGCGGTAAATTCCCCCTGCCAGATATGGCATTCGTTGAAAACAGTTCCGTGAACATGTCCTGAGATATGGATCGCAGAGGGGAATTTATTCATGACATCCCGGCGCTCACGGTGTCCCCAGGTCTTGCTGTGGGAAACTGTGTTATACGGGGGAACATGATCCAGTACGAAAACAGGTTTGCCGGGAAATTTTCTGACTGTTTCAGCAATGGTCTTTTCAAAGCGTTCCATATCAAGAAACTGGGGGAACACCAGAAAAGGGTAGCCTTTGAGTACAAGAAAATCATAGGGATCATTGGGGATCTCAAGCTGCTTTTTCATGTCGGCAAAAGCCTTGTCCACATCCGGAATGCCGATCCTGTCGTGATTGGCATAGATATAGAGTTCCCGGGGCATTTTTGAAGTTGCGGGGAAAAGCTCTTTCAAAGTGTTCCGGTAATTGCGGTATGCCTGTTCTTTGGGCAGATCTGCAATATCGCCGCAGTTGACCACCATGTCGCAGTTGTTTTTTGCGAAAAAGCGCCATGCCTCTTTGAGCATGCGGCAGCTGGCAATGTTGGGCGTAACATGAGTATCACTGATGAATCCCACTTTGAGAAGCGGTTTTTTTTCTGCCGCAGAAATGAGTGAAACAGCGCAAAGGATTGAGAGAAAGAAAAAAATTTTTTTCACCTTAATTTGCTCCTTCCGGAAAAGAAATGATTTCTATCTTGACGTAATCAAATCTTACTTTGACATTTTTGCATGAACGCAGGTACAAGGTGTAACGGGCACCTTCCTTCATCGGGAACTCAGTTGTGTAACGGCTCCGGACATCTCCGTAAGGAGTGAAAATACGGGATGAGGCGTGGATAAAAGGTACCGGGTTCGCAACTGCCATAAAAACGGAAAGGAGTTCTTCATTTTCCTGAACAGTATGGACATCTGCCGTCAGGCGCAATTTTGTTTCCGGAGGCAGATCTTTCCAAATCTCTTCCGGGAAGACAAGACGGGCACTGTAAAGGTCCGGAGTGTAGAATCCGTCAGATTCCCGGATTGGAGTCGCCCCTTCGAGCTCTGCCAGAAAGGGAAGTTCTTTCATGGGGGCGCAGGATTCAAAAAGAAGGGTTCCTGCCGCAGGCGCGGGGGAACGCCATCCGGTGCAGAGGGGAGTTCCCTCTTTGTCATAGAAGTTCACCGGAAGAATGGTGATTCGATAATTTTTCCCTTTTTCAAAGAGAGCGGCAGGAAGACGCAGTTTGACTGGCGATTTCCTGAATGAGGCAGACTTGTAGAAGTTGCCGGGAGTTTCTGTTACAGCATGTTCACTGAAGGTCCCATCCGGATTTTTCCGGCTGAATGTGATCCTGTACTTGAAAACTTCAGGAGCAGCTTCAGGGAATTGGAGATCCAGATATTCAAACTTCTTACCCGCAGTACTCAGCTTTATCTTCGCCCGGGGAGAGAACGCGGGACTTGCTGAGGTTGCTTTCCGCTTTTCTGCATTATAAGGCGCCGTCGCCGGATCGAAGGGCAGGGGGATGGTCCAGGGGGACTCCGGAGCATATTCTTTACCGTTTGTGACGCTGATGCGGCGGAAAACGATTTTGTCAGCAAAGCACTCCATAATGATCACTTCGTAAGCCTTTTTGGATTGAGGCATTGCTGCTGCAAAATCTCCGCCCCAAGTGGCAAGGCAACCGGCGTTGACGGCAGTGAATTCCCCTTGCCAGATGTTGGATTCATCAAAAAGTGAGGCATGGATATGTCCTGAAATGTGGATGGCTGAAGGAAATTTTTTCATCACTTCAAGACGCGCCGCATCACCCCAGAGTTTGCCATTGTGGAAGAGACCGTAAGGGGGAATATGGTCAATGACAAAGACCGGTTTCCCCGGATCTGCGGAAACTGCCTCTGAGATGACTTCTTCCAATTTTTCCATGGTGATATTTTGGGGGATTACCAGAAAAGTGAATCCGTTGAGAACTTTTTTGTCCAGCATCCCGTGAGGAACCTGGAGCGCTTCTTTCATAGAAAGAAAAGAAGATTCTGCTTCAGCGGGTTTTGTCCAGTCGTGATAGGCACTGATAAAGATTTCTTCCGGCTTTTCCGCAGGGAATATTTCATTGACGATCTTGCGGTAAAGTTTGTAGGCATTGATATTATGTTTGTTGGAAATATCCCCCAGATTGATGGTCATATCAACCTTTTCTGCAGCAAAAAGTTTCAGGGCCGCTCTCAAACGCCGGCCGCTTTGCGGTTTTTCATTAATATGGGTATCGGTCATGATGCCCACTTTAAGAAGAGGTGCTTGGGATGATGTTTTCATTCTTATTATTCTTTCAATAATTGAGCTTGATCTCTATTCAAGGATAATATAACATCTGAAAAGTGTTTTTTCAATAACATTATCAATGTTTTTCTTACTGAAAAGAGTTGAAAAAGAGTAAATGCGTGTTATATTCTATGAGCGCATTTTTTAAGATTTTTAAGGAAAGCCGGGAGTTTTTTATGTTAGCAGGAATTCTTTTTCAGATAACCGCCGGAATCGTCTGGATCGGTGCCGGGGCGGTCATCAGCCACGCGGCAAAAAAAGGTTTGAGTCTGGACTTTATTCAGGGAATGTCCGCCCTCATCATTATGGTGCTGACTCTGCCTGTTTTTTTCTTCAGCAATATAAAACTCCATGCCCTCTCCCTCGGGGCTCTGGTTCTTTCCGGCGTTGTTAATTACATTTGCTTTATCACAGCTCAAAAGGCCATGGCAAAAGGTCCCAGCGGTCTGACCTGGGCCATGATGCAAAGTTCTTTTGTGATGCCCTTTCTCATGGGGATCTGCTTTTTTAATGTGCCCTGTTCTCCTGTGCGTCTTGCTGGGTTGGGAGTTCTGCTGCTTTCCATGTTTATGATGGGCAAATGGGGCGTTACGGCACAGGAGGGGGAAGAGAGCGAGAAAAAGGAACATTCCCGCAAAAGTGTCTGGCTTTTTTTCACTTTGCTTGCTTTTCTTGTTGCGGGCAGCAGTCAGTGTCTTTGCAATCTCTCATCTTACTTTATCAAAGAGAGCAGCGCTGCGGGGCTTGATGCCATCTATTTTCGTGCCGGGGTGAACTCAACAGGTCCTTTTCTGGTCTTTCTTCTTTCTCCGCTCTGGAACAAAAACAGTCTCAGAGGCAAAGGTACTTTGGGATGTATCATTATGCTGACCATCTGTACTCTGATTACTGTGGGATTCCTCTTTGCCGGTCTTGACACCCTTGCTGCCTGCGGCGCGGGAGCCATCGCTTATCCCGTTTCGCTGGGATCCTCCATTGCCGGATTTCTGGTCTATACAGCCATCAGATTGAAAGAAAGGCTTTCTCTGCCGGCGTTGGGGGGCGTCATCCTCTGTTTTGCAGGAATCGTTCTGTTGGCATTCTGAATACACTTCCATCTTTTAAGGGGCTTTTTGAGCATATATTCTGCTTCTTCTCACCCCGCCATATTGAAGATGCAGGATTTTTTATCTTGATTTTACTTGAAGAACCACAAAAATTAAAAACAAATCATCGCCCCGAAGAGAGAACAAAGAGATGATGTTTTACAGACCACCGGCATCATTACTGCTTGAAAAATGGAAATACAAGTTTTATCAATGGCCCTTGTAATCCGTTGTTGGGAGCATCCTTTGATTCTGCATTTATACCCTTGCCATTACAGCTTGATGCAGGTGATAATATTTACTTTTACTCCAATGACATTATTGGATCGTTAAACGCAGAAGGAGAAAAATACGGCAGAAAACGATTGCCGGATATAATTTCTTCAAAGGGGAACGTTGTCTGAAATTCCGTAATTAACTGAGCTGTCGGCCCGTATTACTTCTTCCAAGAGCCGGGCAATTACTTTCTCCGTATTCCATGGAACAATTTCGTATGAGGCAGCAAACGGCATCTTATATTCAGCTTATGAGGCAGCGGAACTTTCTTGCCGGCGATGGAATTTATCAAATCCTGCACCAGTTCTTTTTGCGGCTGTGCCAGACGCAGGAATCCATTCCTGATTTCTGCCGGGTCAATAGGATCGTTGACGAAATGTTCCACATTTTCTGCCACGCTGTCAGCAGTATCATCGGCATAACGGACGGCAAACTCCGGCAGCAAGGTATCCCGTCCCCCCAGATTTCTGGTATTGACGACCGGTATTCCGCAAAGGGAGTATTCACCGCAGGAAAACATCGCTCCTTCTACTGCAGAAAGTGCCAACCCGCAGGCAGCTTCGCAAATTCTTCTGCCGATAAAGAATGAGGGGATCTTCTGACTCCATTTCGCGTTGGGAAAACGGGCGATGGTTTGAGAGAAGTATTCTTTTTCTTTTTCTGCATAACTTCCTATCAAGTGCAGATTTTGTACTTTTTCGGCAAGTTCATGGCGCTTGAAGGGCGTAATGCGGGCAATGTATACCGCCGCAAATTTCCGTGGGGTCGCCTTTGCCAGAGGATAACGTGACGGATCAAGAAAGGCATTGTGACTTGCCAGAAAAACCTCGCAGAAATTTTTGATGATCTCCTCTTCTTTCGGAGCATTGGCAAGTATGATAAAACGGGCTTCCGGGAATGCCTTTTGAGCTTCCGCAAGACGGGTTTTCAATTCTTGGGCGACTTCGGGCAGCTCTGCCGACCAGCCCAGCTGCAGAAAAAGTGTGAACTTCTCACTTTGGGGAATTGCTTTCTGAAATGCCGGAAGGTTCCGCAGAAAATCCATTTCAAAAGCCGCAATGATTTTGGGAGAATGATTCAGTATGTAAGCCGGAAGATAATCAAAAAAACTCATTTCATACTTCTCCATTCACGATATTTTATCAGTTTTTGAGTTCTTCTCAGTGCATTGGCGGAAATGTTTCCGGCAAAAAGAGAGATGCTGTTTTTGGTAAATTTGCCATTGGAAACATGCAGAAGCGGTTGGGGACACTTTATATTCAGTACGCCCTGTTCAAGATCTATCACTGCACTGCAGAAATTTTTTTTCTCCACTTTTCGCCAGAAATGATTTTTATGTTCCGGCATGTAGAACACTGCCTTGATATTTTCATTGGCAGTTCCCGGAGTTCCATCCAGTTTCCAATTGAGAGGGTTGATACAGTAAATACCTTTTTTCAACGCCGGATTATCTGTTTTTTCATTATTGATGCGGCTTGTCCAGGTTACGATCACTCCGTAGTCATCAGCATTGGCGGCAGCTTTCAGGTTATCCCAGAAAAAGTCATCAGCGATCTCTTCTGCGGTTTTGGGCTGCATATCAGGCAAATAGGCGGCGATAAAACCATTTTTTACCGTCAAGCCGCTGACCTTTTTCATGGCGGCGTAAAGTAGATCGGCAGCTTTACCTTCTGCAAGCAGCACAAAAGGATGTCCGCTTTTATGAAAATTATCAAGGTAATATTCCAAAGCTGCAGAAACATTTTTTACATCCGGATTTTGTATTTCAGGAGCAAAAACTCTCACACCGCGCCCGAAAATGTCGTTGGTATGGGTTTTTGCCCAATTGAAATTAATGTCGTGTGTGTTTCCATAAGCGGCAGGAGCCTTGCCGATGTAAAACAAATCAAATTTTGAATAATACTGGGGAATGTCATTTTCACGGATCAGCCAGTTTGTACCGTAGTCATATGGGGAGTTCAGCGAACATCCCGCAAAAGTGGATACAACGGCAAATGCAATCAAAAGGGAATAAAGTTTTTTCATTTTTTCCTCCATAATTTACTCTGGAAAACTCTGGCGATAAACAGGGGATTTCCGATGATATAACGTTTGAATAATCTTACCGGTTCACAATAAAGACGGAAACACCATTCAATGTTGAGTTTCCGCATCCACTTCGGTGCTCTCGGAATACGTTCAGAAACAAAGTCCAGCAAGCCGCCGACTCCGATCGCCACACATCCGGGAAGTTGGTCAATATGTTTATTTATCCACTCTTCCTGCTTGGGCACTCCCAGGGCGACAAGAAGGATATCGACTTTGAGAGACGAAAGTTCTGCAAAGATCTCTTCTTCACTTTTCTCTTTGAAAAATCCGTCTGCACAGCCGACAAATTCGGCTTTTCCCTTTATGTTCCGGGCGTTTTCCAACGCTTTTTGCGCCACGCCGGGAGCTCCGCCGAAAAGGTAGATACGGTATGGTTTTTCAGCAAGCAGCGGGAACATATCAGTACCATTGACGTTCTCTTCAACTTGATACCCCAACAGTTTTGCGCCGATTTCAGCACCGATCCCGTCGGCAAAAACGACAGAACAATCTTTGAGGATCTGTTTGTACTCTTTGTTTTTGTATGCAATATTCAGACAATGAGCATTGATAAACGCAATATGATGCGCCCTTGAATTTTTTACAAGGAGATCAACTTGCTGCAGTGCTTCATCCATGGTTCCGCTGAAAAAGGGAACGCCGAATACTGATGCTTTCCGGTTATGGTAAACAGAAAGCAACTCTTCAGCCGTCTTCTGCCAGCAGAAATGGGCTGCCCGCTCCCTGCCTTTCCGGCTCAACTCCTGCTGACAGGCCGGATCTGAAAGAATTTTTTTCATGGCATCAGATATTTCCTGAACCGAAGCCGGGTCGAAGAGTTCTGCAGCACCTTCACCGAGTTCACCCAGCGAAGAATTATTGGAACACGCACAAGGCAGCCCGGCATGCATCGCTTCAAGCAGAGATAATCCGAAGCCTTCAAAATGCGACGGAAATATATACATGGCACTTTGAGCATAAAGTTCCGGCAGCTTTGCCGACTCCGCAAAGCCGGTGAATTGGAACTGATTTTTACAGGGAGATTTTTCCGCATACTCAAAAACAGCCTCAGCCCCGCTCCAACTTGCCCCGGGCATGACAAGAGTATATGCCTGACGCAGCTCTTCCGGAAGGAGTTCAAATGCTTTGAGCAGATTCAAATGATTTTTTCCGGGATGTTCAATGCGGGAAATATAAAGTATCTGCTTGAGTTTTTCAGTTTCAATTTTTTCCGGAGGCGTGAAACCGTTGTAGACCACAGTTATCTTTTCTTCAGGGACGTGCCAGTATTTGACAAGATCGTTCCGGGTCGATTGGCTTATGGCCGCAATACTTTGCGCCTTGCGTACATAGTAAGGCAGCACCCGTTTTATATAGAACATCCGGAACCGGTCGTACTTAACCGGTACATGGTACTGCGACAGATCATGCACGACTGCAATCGTAAAAACAGGATAACGGCAGAACACCCGCCGGTTGGCAGCAAGCATGATGCAAAAGTCGTACTTTTTCCAGTTTATCCGCCACGGCAGAATGAACAGACTGTAAAGCATGGAAAAAAGAGCGCGCCGTTTTTTGATCCGGATCAGATCAAAACGTTCAAACTCTGCGGCACCGTCATCTTCCACGATCAAAGTCAGATCATGCCCCTGGGCTTCAAGAGCCTTGACCACCTCCCGGATATAAACGGAAATACCGGATTTACCGTTATCAAAAGGTATTGCCGAAAGTAATATTTTCATGGCATCGACTCCAGTATTTTTTTGAATTGTTCCACGAATTGTTTTTCCGAAAATTTATTTTTTGCCTGCAGCAGCCCCTGGTCGCCGGAGTTCTTCAGGAGTTCCGGGGTCCGGAAAAAGAGAGTCAGGGCCTCTGCGGCGCGTTGAATGTTTTTCTCTGGGATCAAAGCGCCGCAAGCATCAGTCAGATGTTCTCTGATCCCTCCCAGGGCAAAGGCAATCACCGGCACGCCGTGTGCCATGGCTTCGAGTGCAACCAGCCCAAAGGGTTCCTGCCAGCGGATGGGAAAAAAGAATACGTCGCACTGCTCCCATAATTTTTCTGTGTCACTGACAAATCCGGTGAATTGTACCTTCTTTTCCAACTTGAAACGCCTGACCATTTTTTCAAGCATCTGACGGTCATTGCCGTCTCCTGCAATGGTACATGAAAAGGGAATATCCAGTTTTGCGAGGGTTTTGAGCATCAAATCGGCACCTTTGCCCCGGATAAGCTGGCCGAGGAAAAGAATACGCAGCACATTCCCCGGCATGAATTTATGCTCCTTATCAACAGTTTTTATGAAAGCCGGCAGCTTGAAGACCTTTTTAAAACCGTTTTTGAGCAGATTGTCTCTCATAAAATCTGAAAGAACCAGTGCCGGAAGTTTCCTGTATTCTGACAGAGGCGGGGCACTGTTGCGCCCCAGAGAACAGAGCTTGCAAATGAACCTGTTGTATTTCCGGTGACAGTTTATTCTGCCGACGGGCCAGTAATAGTGATGGCGCCGACAGTAAATATTGTGGTCATGGGCGAAAAAGAAGGTCTTCTTTGCAGGGAGATATTTAAGGAGTTCCGGAGGTATGATATTATGAACGATCACTGTATCTGCCGATGAAATCAAGCTGCTTTCCGGAGAAAAACGCCCGATGCTGTCAAAAGCCGAGGCAAAAAGTTCCTGCTCTTTGCCTCCTTCTTCCGTATAGAGGTAATGTACGGAAAAGTTGTTTTTCCGCAGCAGTCCGGCACTTTGCTGCATGTAACGCTCGATACCGCCTATAATGCCATTGTATTTGCCGATACAGAGAATATTTTTCACTTCAAAAGCTCCCGGTAAATGTTTGTCAGTTTCCCGGCAATGCTCTGCCAGTTGTATCCGGAGGCCGTTATTGTACCGCCTTCAATAATTTTTTCCCGTAAAGAGGCAAGACGATCGTATGCGTTCAACAGTTCTGCAATATTATTGTCTTCAAAAAGAAGGGCATTTTTACCGTCTGTCAGAAAATCTTTCAAACCGCCTACCTTTGAGGCGATGAGAGGAGTCCGGGCATCCAGTGCCTCCAGAGCCGCGATACCGAAAGGTTCGTGACGGGAGGGAAGAATGAAACAATATGCTGTTTTCAAAGCCTGTAAAAGTTCAATACTGTCAGGGGGCAGCCCGGGAATCACTGTCAAACGCTTTTTGAGGTTTGCATTTTCTGCTTCAGCAATCACCTCTTCCAAATACCATTTTGCAGTCACGGGACCGATAAGCAGCAGATGGGTATCACTGTTTTTCTTCAAAATTTCCAGCAAAATCTTCTGGTTTTTCTGATAATCAATACGCGAGATGCAAAGCAGAAGTTTTTTATCTTCCGGAATGTTGTACTTCAGGCGGAAATCGCCACTTTCCGGCAGTTCCCGATGCAGAATACCGTTGGGAAAAAGTTCGATGCGCTTATCCGGATAACGTGTTTGCAATTTTTCCACTTCCTCCCTGCTCAGGGCCAGAAGCACATCGGCCTGACTCTCAGGTGCTTTTCGGGCATTGAAAATACGGTCGGCAATTCCGCCGTAACTGAATTTGCGTTTCAGGGGCTGGAGCATCAGGGTCATTTCCTGTTCCGGAATGGCACAGGAGCCGCCATGGAGACTCATTACTGTCGGAACAGCAGTTTTTCCCGCAAGGCGCATGGCATAGTTGGCAAGTCTGCCGCCTGCATGGATATGAAAGATATCATAATTGCCTGTCCGCAGCATTTTCATAAGTTCGGGAGAAAAGGGATTACCGCCCTTTTTATCCAGAGCAAGTCTGTCCCCGGCCGGCATGGGAAAATAAGGGTAAAAATAAGGAAAACGTCTGATGGTGATTCCCTCAACGATTTCTGTGCCCGGTTGATCCAGTGCGGCAGTGCAGAGTATCTCAGGGGTCAGACCCTGAGCTTTCTGCTCTCCGGCAATATGCCAGACGACGCTTTCAGTGCCTCCCCATTCAGAAAAGGTGAAACGGCGGACAATATGGGCTATTTTCATGCTCGTGTCCCTCGGCAATAGCTCATTTTTTGTACATAACGGTAACGGGGCGCATAGAAGAACTCCTGCCATGCACTGCACCGGGCTATATAAATCCAATCCCGCAAGGTTTCGGCACAAATGGTTTTCCATGTACGCAAAACTCCGGGCGATTTTTTTCCCATCTGCTTATCAGCCACGCCTTCGTTGAAAAAGCGTTTTTCGACTTCTTTCAAAGTATAATTGTGTGAGTGCTCCACCACTGCATCAGGCACATAAACGATCTTTACTTCCCGGCGGTTGACCCATTGGGAGTCCTCTGAATATTGGAAATTTTCGTCAAAGGGGTGTGTTATCAATTCCTCTTTGCGGAATCCGGAGGAAACAAGCGAAAAGAATTTGTTCCAGTTCCGGGAAATGGAACCGTCACCGAATGCCCGTTCATAATCTTTCCGAACCACGGCAAAAGCGTTTTTCCGCGGGATCTGGTTGCCGAATACGCAATTTACACTCATGTCTTTCAGCGGCTGGATCAGGTTCTTCAAATAATCTTTGTGTTGAGGAATGGCGTCCGCGTTATTGAAAACGATATATTGCCCCTGAGCATGACGAACCAGATGATTAAGAGTCTTACCCGGAACATATTTCCCTTCCGGCGGGGCAATGCGGCGGAGCTGAACCACGCCGGCAAGATACTCTGCCGTACCATCCGTTGAGCGGTCATCGCATGAAATGATTTCGATCTCATCATCAACATCCTGTGCCAGCAGAGCAGTGACGGTCTGTTTTATATGAAGAATATCGTTGTGTGAACGCATCAAAACTGAAATCATCGCCCTTCCTCCTGACAGCTTTTTACCGCTTCTTCAATGGTCGGGAATATTTCAAAGACCTGATACACTTTGGTAATATCCAGAACGATCTGCATATCGGCACTGACTCTTGCCAATTTGATCAAAGAATTGTTTTCCAATGCTTTCTGTGCCATGGCAAGGAGTGCATCAAGGCCATAGTTATCAATATTTACCAGTTTTTCCAGATCAAGAACGATTTTTTCTCCGGACTTCATCCGTTCACTCAAAACATATTTGAAATTCTCGGCACCGCTCCGGTCAAGGAACATTTGAAGATGGGCTATCAGAACATTATCAATATATTCAAAACGTATTTCCATGATTTATGCCCTTTGCAATTTTCCGGTGAATTTTTTGATGAACTTTTTGACCCGGATCTTATCGGTGTTGTCAAACATCATAAAGTACAGTGCTGCAAAATAAATCAATGTGCCGGAAATTCCTGCCAATGCCAGAAGGAAAAATTCGTGGATCTGTCCCCGCAGAAAATAATATTGCCAATAACAGATCATCCCGGTGGACAACGCAAGAAGAGCCGGTTCTAAGAGCGAATACAGGAAAAAACGGAGCGTTTTCATACCGGTTCTTTTGATGAGATGCGGAATGATGAAAAAGAGAGTTCCGACTCCTTTGGTCAGAATCATAGCTCCTATCACAATAAGTTCGCTGGGAGTGATCAGGAGTCCTGCAAGAGAAAGGGCGATGAAAAAGAGACATTCAAAACTCTGGACCTTGGCAAGAAACTTGTGTTCTTCCGCCATGGTGAGAAATTTTTCCGGGATGACCCGGCACACCAGCAGAAAATAGACAAATAAAACCATCAGACGGCAGATAAATGCCGCTTCATTGCTGTTAACGTTGAAAAGCAGCAGAATGATCCTCGGCGCATAGATCATTACCATGACTGTTGCTCCTGCTGCAAAAAAGTTCACCCAACGGATCGAACGCATCAGGATCTGTGCCAGATGCGTGGTGCGGTTGCGGCTGTGGAGCAGGGCCGATATGGGGGAAATGTTTTCAACGTAGGGCAGGGCTGTCTGCTGGATGAGAAAAGGTATGCGGCTGCCCAGCTGAAAGATGCCTACTGATGCAAGACCACAGAAAATACTTATTAAAAGAAACATTCCCCGTTCCCAAATCATTCGCCCTATGGAAATGATGTAAACAGCGCTGCTGAAACGGAATATGCCTTTGAACACTTCTTTTTCAAAGGCAAGGCGTATGCGGAATCCCGGAATACTTTTCCACACCGAAAGCATCATCGCAAGCTGAGTGAACCCCATGATCAGCATGACGAAGAAGAGGAGTTTGAAAAGTCCCCAACCCATGGTGAAAATTAAAATGACTCCGGCAAGCTCAAGAACTTTAGAAATGATGATGATGTAATTACGCAAGTACAATTTCTGCAGCCCCACCAATATTTCCGGAAAAACGCCCAGAGGAAAAACCACTGTGGCTGCAAGTCCGCTCAACAACAGAGCTTCCCGGCAGAATCTGATGTATTCCGGTGTTGCATCTGCAGGCAGATGAAAGAGTTCGCGGATATAATACATGCCTATGAAAGTCAGGGGCAGGATCAAAAGAGCCATGCTTACATGACTGAAAAAGATGCTGGAAATGGTGTGGTTGTATTTTTCAATATTCTGTTTGTGAAGTTCCGTTGCCGTGACTTTCTGAGCCGCCACACCGAATCCCAGGTCAAGGAGCAGCGCATAACTGAAAAAGCTCCATAGCATGACCCACAAGCCGTATTGAGCCTCTCCCAGATGGCTGATGATCCAGCGGGTGACGAGAATGCCCTGTACCAGACGGACAAACATGGAAAAGTAATTGGTGACTGTATTTTTGAAAAATGGTATTTTCATAATTTTTCAGCTCTTTCTATCATAAAATTAAAGTAATCTGCAACATGTTCAATTTTTTCCGGCAGCTCCCTATTGGAAAGGAGTGCCGCAAAAGAGTGCTCATTTTCAGGAGCAAAGCCGTGCATCCCATTCAATGGGATCCCTCCCATATCAGACGGCACGATCTGGATTCCGGCATCAAGGAGAAATATTTCGTCGCCGAATGCCCTGTCTGAACGGTAAATTCTGTATTTGAGCTCCTCTTCTTTGCTCAGAAAGTGGCCGGGAAACTCTTTCATGATCTCAGCGATCACACTCCGGGCATTGTCATTGAGATAATAGAATCTTGCCATGGTGGAGTCATAGCAAACGCCGTAATCCTTTCCGAAAACGAGTCCGCTCTGAGCGACTTTGTCCATAATGTCCACCGTTCCTGCAAGCGGGGTCATGCCGTGGTCGGAAATGATGGTGAATTGTACACTTTCTGCATACTTTTCTGCTTTGCGGTAAAGGCTTTCAACCAGCTTTTGTATTTCGTCAAGTTTCTCTTTGACCGCTTTGTCGTCACCGACCCTGTCATGAAGAACTCCGTCAAAACTTGCCGTATAGACAAAGAGGAAATTTTTCCCCTTTTCGATGGCTTTTTCAGCGGCGAGACAGTTTTCTGCGTCACTCAAATGCCAGTCGGAAATATGAAAGTTTACCCCTTTTTTACTCAATGTGTCATGAAGATTGGCGATATTTTCCATGCCGCCTGCAACGAAAAGATTTCTTTTTTCGCAGTAGTCCACGAACTTGAGTTTCCACAGAGGCATACGGTAGAGCTGAAAATACCCTGTGAATCCGTAGAATTTTTTCAACACTTTGGAAAGATGATGACGTACCCGTCCCCGGTTCCAGAAACTTGCCGGTTTGAAAAGCCACGCCAGACGGGCAAGACTTTTGAATGGGGACTCTTCCGGCGCAAAGCGGAATAAACCCAGATGACCGTGTTCAGCAGGCGTTTTCCCTGAAAGAATGGTGGGAATGGCACTGCAGGAGTAGCCAAACTGCATATCGATCCTTCTGCGGTGAGGCAGCAGCCCAGTCAGAAAGTGATGATCGTTGACGATCTTCCACCCTAAAGCATCTATAAATAAAAATATTTCAATAGTTTTGTGTTTCATTTTTTACCTCATGGCAGTGCCCGGTATCCCGGGAGCTTCCGGAAATCAGGTGCAGGTTTCCGGTTCTTCAATCCGGCTGACGGCAGTGCCGCTTTTTCAATGAGATATCCGGTGGTCACTGCCGCCGGAGCAATCGTTTCCCAGACGCTGTATTCACTGGCCGGTACACTCAAAAACTCCAGATTGACATAACGGCGGAAAATCGGGAGTTTATCAGCATCTCCTTTGTATACCATTTTTACTCCATTGCGGTCAATCCCGAAAGTGTTGCCGTAAGGCGTGATGCCGGGAACAAACTCTCTGATCCCCTCTGCATAACTTGGCAGATCAAGAAAAACTGCCGGAAAAATTTTTCCCAGTCCGGAAGTCATACTCCGCCCAAGAGGATTGGCGCCATTGTGGTAATCGTTGGCAAGATATGCCCCTGTCAGGAATTTTTCCTCCCCTGTCATTTTATGGGCGGCTATCAGAGTCATTGCACGGCGCAGAGGATGATAATTCCCCCACGCCATAGCATGGACCCAGTTGGCATTGTGAGCGTGCCACAGAGTACGGTAGGGATAAGCGTGTTCCTGAGCGGAAAGCATTTTGCCGGCATCGCGTAAGATCATCTTGCGGTATTCTGCCTGAAACGCTGCCAATTCTCTTACCGGGAAAAGTTCAAGAGTCATCCATGAAAGCTGCGACCATTTCCAGAAATGACTGTTGAAAGCCGCAAGGAGCCTTTTTTGATCATCTGTTACAGGCGCCAGGTATTTTTTGTCACCTGTAAGAGTATAAAGATTGGCGGCGGCTTTTACCAGACTTCCTGCTTCAAGGGTGCCGTTTTCCATGTATGAGATCATCTTGCGTTTCACATAGAACCATGTGCTCAGACGATTGTGAGGATCAAGAGCAAAATTCCATGCTTTGACGGCGGAGTCCAGCAGTTTTTCTGCCTCAACAAAACGGTTTGCTTTTTTCATGGCAAGGGCAAGAGTGCTGACAGAGGCGGCATATTCCAGCGTCCCGTTGCGTGAGGGGGCGGAAATAAAATAGACACGTCTGTCCTTATGTGCGCCACCTTCTCCGGGACCGGGATGACTTGAAGCCTCAAACCAGGTGCCCACACCGCCGTTTTTCTGCTGCACGGCAAGGAGATGTTTCACTCCCCATGCGGCTTCATCGAGGATATCGGGAATACCATTGCCGCTTTCAGGGATGTTGAGCTGTCCGTCGATGAAGTTTTCGGGCTTCATCAGATAGACAGTGGCAAGATCGCTGACGATCCGCAGATGAAAGGGACGGCGGTCATAATCTGCTGCATCGTGCCATCCTCCGGGAGCGTTAAAAGGTTTTGCGTCTATGAAAGAGGGGGCCTTTCCGGGGATCAAATCAAAATGTCGGAGTCCCACATAACCGTTTCTGTCAGCAAAGCCGTGAGCTGTGACACCTTTTTTCTTACGGTAATCGTCAATATTTTCAGGGAATTTTCCCTGATAGACCTTTTGATGACACGCAGGGCTTTCCCATGCTGTGAATGGCTGTTTTTTGGCAATGCCGCAACGCTTGTGATAAAGTCCGCGGGCGTGGATGTAAAAGGCTTCATTCAAGGTTCCGGAACTGATGGTGAACGCCATGCTTCTTCCGACGGAGCCGACATAAAAATAATACTCCCCGGGCGTATTGAAGTCTGAATAATCAAGCTCAAGCACCTCTTCTCCTGTAAAAGGGATGCGCCATTTGTATTTAGGGTCACTCCGGCGCAGGCGCAATGCATTCTTGAAAACACATTTTCCATCAGAAGTGCGTCTGATTTCAAACTCTTTTCCGGCAAGATGTTTCAGGGGCAAAGCTCCGGCATATCCCAGCCAGGCGCCCAGATAGGCATATTTTTTCTTTTGATTTATGCCGTTGCCCAGCTGGTTGAGTTTGAAGACCTGAGTGGGGCGTTCCGGATCATATTGCAGAACAACAGGACCGAGATCGCGTTTTTCCCCTTTTTTGAAAGGAGTTCCGAATACCAGATAAGTAAATGCGGTCACATCGGCTTTTTTCAGGATCTTTCCCTCTTTATCCCGGAGCAGTCCGTTTTCTTTCACCCAGAACCCTTCGGAAAGGATATTCTGCCCCACAGTAGCGTGATTGGCAGGAGCCATGGCTCCATCTCTTTTCAGCACCGCCACATGGGGGGTGAGGAATTCATATTCAACTCCGCTTGCCAGAAGCGGCACAAGTGTCATTATCAGAAGAAGTTTTTTCACGTCAGCACCTCCACTTGACCGGAAGCGAATTGCCTGCAATATTTCAGAAGCAGACTCAAGGCGGCAAAAAGAATCATTATCTGGATGAAATTCACCTGCTGTTTCATGACCCATTCCAACGTGGACTGGGCGTAGATGGCGCTCAATCCGCCCACAATGCCCGCGGGAATGAAAAAGAGTTCACTGCGGCGCAGCTGTTTAACGAGTTTGAAAGCGGCACAGTAATAATACCCCAGCCATGCCAGAAATGCCGCCAATGCAAGAAATCCGCACTCTGCGCCCACAAGAAGGTAACTTGTTTCCACGATCCCTTCCTTAAACTCTTTGGAAAAGCGTTTGGGGGCTTCATACCGGTATTCGCAATAGGGATAAGGCGGATTGATTTTTATGCCCCAGTTATTCAACCCGACCCCGGCAAAAGGTTTGTCTTTCATCATGTTCCATGCAGAAGCTGCGAGGTACTGACGGGTCATCAAAGACTCTTTGGGAGCGTTTTCAAAGCGCTTGATGATGTTGGGCAGAAGGAGAAGTGCTCCAAAAAAGCAGACAAGAAAGATGGGGAGCAGGATCTGAATTTTACGCATGTGGAACTGATAACGCAAAGAGAGCAGAGTTGTGATTGCGCATCCGAAAGGCAGACAAACCATTGCTCCCCGGGAATAGGTACGCATACACGCTGCCGAAGCCATCAGAAAGAATCCGGCAAACAGAAAACGTTTCCAACCCTTGTTGCGGTTGAAATAATAGGCAAAAAAGACAGGGGCAATAAGGTTCATGAACATACCCATGCTGTTCTGGTGAGGGAAAAATCCGTTTGCCTGGTGAATACCTTTGACATGTTGGAATACCACCGTAAGAAAAGTTACCATTGCCACGATTCCGAAGCCGATCATCACGGTATTGAAGTCTCTTGTATTGTAAAGGTAGTAATAGGTACAGAGAAAAACGATATACATCATGATCATTTTCCACAGTTCAAACCATGAAAACAAAGTGTTGTCGGCATTCATCAATGAGGGGAGACACAAGAGAAAATAAATCCAGTAGAGTTTGCTTCCGGTATCCGGCAGCAGGGGCTTTTTTTGATAAAGGATCCACATGCCGATCAGCATTGCCACCGCAATGAGATAGATAAGAGAGACCTCCATGCCCCGGGAGGTCCCGCGGTATGTCTCATGGGAAAAGAAGTTGATGGAAACCTGATTGAACATCATCACCGGGAGCAGTACAGCCAGAAACGCAAGGCGCATAAACTTACGGTTCAAAGTAAGTATATACCCAAGTGGCAATACGCCCATAAAGGCAATGAGAAAGATCAGGTATTTCATTAAACTTCCTTAAAGAGCCAGATTGAGAACCGGGAATGTAAAGGTACTCAGCAGCTGTGCCGTGGGCAGCAGTTTGCGGATGAATACATTGTATTCAGAAATATTGTCGTGGGGCACGTAGACCACATCCCCCGGCTGCAGTCTCACATTGGCACAGCGTCCCTGCAGTATGCCGTCAAGATCGACCCGGTAGAAGCGGGGATTTGCCATGCCGCCGCGGATGATGACACCATATTTCCAATACTGTTCTTTCAGCCCCAAACCGGAGGAAACGAGTTCCAGGACCCCCAGATTGTTATCCCACAATCTTTTGTGGGGACGGTTGATGCTGCCTATGATACTGACCATGACTTCGGAACGGACGGCAATGTAGATATAGTCACCTTTTTTGAGTTTTACATTGTGCCAGCGGTCCCCCTTTTCAATGGCAAGTGAAAAGTTGACCGGCAGTATTTTTCCGTCGCGCACGATGATACTGTTTTGGAAATCTGCCGCATCAAGCATCTGGTCATCAAAATCACGGACTGCGGAGCCGCCGGCCTTGGCAAAGAGATCGGCAAGACGCATGCCGTTGGAAATCACAAACATTCCCGGATTATTAACGGCACCGGCTATCGTGGCGGTCTGGCTTCGCACATCAATGGCAAAAACACCCAGTTCCGGATTTTTGATATATTGACCGTAGATCTTTTTGATTTTCTTGCTGGCTTCTTCCAAAGTCAGACCTGCGACCTGGACCTGACCGGCAAACATGACACCGATGGCGCCATCGGGCGTTACCAGTGACTCCATGATCAAATCCGGATGATTGTAAACTCTTATGCTGATTTTATCACCCGCATTGATACGGTAAACCGGTTCTTTCTGTTCATCAAGTTTCTGAAGAAATTTCAACTGGCGGTGTCTGTCCTCATCTGTCAGTCCCGCATGATCGACCACCCCGCTGGGCAGATTGTTGATATCCGGGAACTGATCAAAATTGCCGGTAAAACGATTGTAGCATCCGGTCAGCACGGCAAGGGCACAAAGAAGAGACACAAATAAAAACAGTTTTTTCATCGTAAGTAATCTCCTGAAATGATTTTTTCGACGTTGGTCACCCCGGTCAGAATGGCATAAACCTTGTGTTCTTCGTCGTGGAGTTTCAACACCCGGCGCAGTACACTGCGGGGCGTTTTCTGTTTGCCGATATAGAGCAAGGTGGCATCACAGATATCATGAAGCTGTCTGATCAGGATACAGGATGCGTCAAAGGTTTTTTCCCGTGAAATGCGGATAAGCTGGTAATGTTTTTTCAACTCATTGATAATGGCGTAGAGCGTTGAGATCTCATCGGGCTCCAGAACTGAAAGGTTCCGGACAGGGAAATAGGCAAAGCCGTAACCGTAGCCGTAGCCCTTGCCGTCGCCGGAAGAAAAGCCGCGAAAATACTCCGCCGAGTGCAAAAACTCTTCATCCTCATTACCCTTCTTGAAGTTTACTCCCGTTCTGCCGCTGTCAGAGTAGTAAAAGTCACCGATCTTCTGCATCCCTGAGCAAATTCTTTCAGCATCAAGTTCAGAGATAAGCCGGACAAGGATCGTATTGCGCTTGGCTTTGGTGAACTGTTCGTCAAAGATAATGGAGCTCAGAAAAGAACCGTCCAGCGAACAGGAGAAAAGAGTTCGGGTATTTTTCAAGCGCAATATAAAGCGGTAGAACATTTCGTTATTGAGAATGTGACGCTGTTCAGGTGTGAAAGCTGCCTTTTCATGGGGGATAACACCCACTGTATCAAAATAATCTTTATGAAAAGAAGCCTCATCAATGCCGCTGAATTTGCCGTAAATCAAGTCGTATGCGACAATAAAAGTCACATAAAGTCCAGTGACAAAGATCCCGGCAATAAGAATGATCGCCAATATTTTTACAGGGAACGTTGAAAACTTTTTGGTACTCAGAACTTGCTCATTTACAATGATGTCGTTGGAAACATGGGCAATATTGCTGCGTACTCTTGTCAGCTCTTCTATAAGAAGGGAAATAGTTTTGTTCACTGTTTTCAAGAGCTGCTCAGTACGATCATGTTCCGGAATCATGTGCTGAAGTTTTTTCTCTTTTTCTTTGACAAGATTTATTTCTGCCTGCAAAGATCTCATGCTTATTTCCAACTGGCTCAATGCGACATCTGCCTCATGATAACGGCTGATGATATCGTCGATCCCCACAAGCATACTTTCCTCAAAAGAGGTGATCCGGTAATGTTTTTTAAAATTTTCAAATTCATTTGCCAGAACTTCATAGCTGCTTTTAGCCTCCACATACCGGGGGTTGCGCTCAGCGAACATCAGTTTCGCTTTTGCATATTCTTTCGATGCCTTACGCAGTTCCTCAACGAATTGCCGTAAGGCGACACGATGCTTGATAACATTTGCAGGAAGCGTTTTGTAATTTTTTTCAGCAACAGAATAACGTTGCCGTGCGTCAGCAAGTTTTACTTTGAGTTCTGCCAGAGACGCAGATTGTTCCCCCTGCATTTTTTTGACGGTTTCCATCTCTTCCTGGGGATGGATGATACCATATTTCCGGTGCAGCCCATGGAGTTTTTCGATGTGTGTACTCTGAAAGGTCTGCACTTCCTGCAAACGTCTTTCACGGGTCTCAAGAAAACTCCGTAATTCATTGGTACGGTATTCCTCGTAGTTTCTGATGCCGATTGCGACAAATGTATTCACCAGTCTTTTGACATATTCCTCACTTTCGCCGACGCCGTGAATGACAAACATGTCATTATGATCCCGCAAGAGTTTTACTTCGATACTCTGTTTGAGGACCTTCCGCTGTTTGGGGGTCAGATGCAGCTCTTCAATGAGCTGATGAAAGATCTGCTGCCGGGAAAACACGCCCAGAACATGGTTGATACTCAACGGTTTCACCTCTTCGCTTGCGCGCGGAGTGTAAAAGAGCGTTACGTAACCTTCATGTTTATGCGGTGAGTTCTGGAACTGCAGATAGCGTAAGCATACTCCGGCACAGATCGTCAGCAGAAAAACTGCAATGATGCTTACTTTGAATTTTAATAATGTATAGAGAACCAGTTTCTGATACAGCTGAAGTTTTTTCATCTGCCTGGTTTCTTCTTGAACATTCAAGTTGTTATCCAGTGTGTCCATAATATTCCTCAGTTAATTAAAAATCACCCATTGCTGATAAAGTTTGCTTTGCTCAATTGTTTTTTCCGGTATATTTTCCAATGCTGCAAAAATTTCCCGAACCAGTACCGCAGGGGCCGGAATGGTATAGTATTTCCAGCCGGCAAGGGGAAGAGTACGGCTTTTGATACAATACTTTATATAATTTTTAAGAGATGCTTCATCCCCCGCACAGCAGCGTTTGAAGATCCCCTGTGAAAAATCATTTTCACCTGCACAGCGGAAAATGGCTCCCTGAAAGAAATCTCTGACCTCTTTCCAGAAAGAGATCATATCCTGCTTTTTCTGCCGGTGCGGGGAGCGTTTGAACTCAACAGCTTCACGGTAGTACTCTTTCCACTTATCCGGCACATTTGAGTTATTGATCATCTCCTGCCGTTCTGCAATGCGCCAGCGGTATTTACCTTCTGCGATCAGCATGGCATCACCGGCACCGAGTATGGCTTTATAAATATTCCGCAGAATGAAATCGGTTTCGCAAGAATCATTGACGATCTTTTCTCCTGCAAGCAGCAATCCCATGCCGCGATTGAGCAAAAGGCGGCACGCTTCTGAAAAGGGAAGCATTTCAGAAGGAAGCTCCGGAAGATATTTTTCAAGAAGATCTTCTCCGCACACCAGATGGTATCCGCGTTTCAACTCTTGCATCATCAAGCGTTTTGCATTGTTTCTGATATCCTTTACGGACATAACGCGGCTGAAGTCCACATCGACCTTAAGGCGGGTTTCATATTTTTCTGCGACTTCTTTCAGCAGGGCTTCTGCATTGCCTTGAGTTTTGCCGGCAAAAACGAAAAAATCCAGATCGTTGTAAAGGAGTCCATTTTGTTTATCCTGCCTGACGCCGCCGTCACCTCTGCCGTAACTCCCCCCCAGAAAGACACAAAGTCCTGTACCGGCAAGGGTCTCTTTGATTTCAGAAAGGACTCTTGTCAGCAGCGCTTCGGTTTCTTTATCGCCTCCGGCGGTGAAATTTTTATGAGCGTTTGCGTTCAACATAGGTGGCAAATCCTCTTTTCCCCAGACTCCGCAGAACGACCTGGAGCACCAGGAAACAGGAGCAGTGATAGTGATAATAATAGTCATAAATGCGCCGTTGCTCCGGCGTATTCTGGAGTCCGTAAATTTCCCCCATCTGGAACACATAATGTTCGTTGGCAGGATGGCTCTTGACCAACTCCTTACGGAAGAAAAGCACGCCCCAATACCCGGGATAACGGTCCATGGAGAGTTTCCAGCACCAGTGAGATGTTCTGTGTGTCAGATAAAAAGGCAGCAGAAACAGATAAGGTATTGCCAGACCGACTGCCAGAAGCAATGCAATAAAGTGTTCCCAGAGACGCAAGATCCACGCAGAACGGTTTTGGATGGGGGAAAAGGCATAGCTGAAACTGTTGCGTTCCAGTACACCGCCGGAAAAGGGATCAATGATCCGTCCCGGAGTGACGATCTTGTTTTTGATTTCCAGATTTCCGGCAACATAAGTCTGATCAAAGATTATGGAGTGTTCGACGATACATCCTTTATCCACCAGAGAACGCTCCCCGATGATGGCATCTGAAACAGCAGTGCCACTTTCTATAAAAGTATTGTCCCCCAGCACCAGAGGCCCTTTCAGAAGAGAGTCGCTTTTCAGTGCCACGCTGGTTCCGGTATGGACATTATCCGTGCTGGAGTAACCGGGAAGATTATAAAAATTCTCATTCAGAACTTGAAAATTGACTTCAAAATAGCTCTGGAGAGAGTAAATGTGATAAAAATCCAGAATGCTTTTCAGCAATATACCGTCCTTGTAATAATAGATACCGTCTGCACTGCCGTCATCGTCACAGGGAACAAATGATTTTTCTATCTCTTCAAGAGTGTGTGCCCTGGGCATAAGCATACCGTGAAGAATGAGACAATCTGAACCGCACTCTTCTTCATATAAGTCAAGCAGATGGCGGACTGTATCCCGCCCACCGCCCTTGCGGTAGTCAAGGGTCAGTTCACCCTGCTGATATTCATAAAGAAGTTCGGCAAGATGCTCATTGTAAGTCGGGCCGAGGAGCAAAACTCTTTCTGCCTGACACCGCAGTGCAAGGTCGATAAAGTATTCAGCAGCACAACGTCCTGCCACCGGCATCATCCCCAGACTGCGGTCGGGGAAATAATCTTTGCACCACTCCTGGCTTTGAGAGTAGGGATTTATGAGCAGGTTTTTCATTTTACCATGCTCCTTTACCCGTCAGAATAGCGGGAACTGTCTTAAGCAGAATGATGAAATCTTTCCAGGCGCCTCTACCGGCAATGTACTCTTTATCCAGAGCGATCTGCTTGGAAAAGGGCAGTTCACTGCGGCCGGAAACCTGCCACAAACAGGTGATACCGGGGGTAATATTCAAGCGTTTGCGTTCTTCCAGCGTATAAGTCCGCACTTCAGAGGGCAGCGGCGGACGGGGCCCCACCAGACTCATATCTCCGAGAATGACGTTGAAAAGCTGCGGTAATTCGTCAATACTGAACTTACGGATAAACCTTCCCACGGGAGTGATACGTGGATCATATTTCATCTTGAAAATCACCCCGTCACCGGATTCATTGTGTTTCAACAGCTCTGCTTTGCGTGCTTCTGCGTCAACATACATGCTGCGGAATTTGTAAAACTTGAAGTGTCTGCCGTATTTGCCCACCCGCACCTGGCTGAAAATGATCGGGCCGGGACTGGTCACTTTGACCAGCAGTGCCGTGATGAGAAACACTGGAGATCCCAGAACCACAGCAAGCAGAGAAAGAACGACATCCATAAAACGCTTGAAAAATGCGGAACAGCGGATCGTCATGTGCCACAGAACCATACGCAGCTGGATATTGTGATGACTGAAAATACCGGGGCGTTTCAACTCCCGCCGGAGTGCGATGATGTTGTCATATTGTGTCATAGTTATTGTGCTTTCCTTAAGGCCTGCATCAAATTTTTCAATTCACTTCTTCCGGCTTCAACATCTCCGTTCAAGGAAAGTGAAATTTGGCAGGTATAATAGTTTCCACCCGGTCTGAAGCGGCGTCTGAAGCCGAGAAACCCCGGCGTGGAAAATTTTTCACTGCTGTACCAGACCCAGACGAGAATATTATTTTTCCCTTTTTGGGCCTCGATTTCCGTTACAGCGAACTTGTCGTTCAAATAGAGGATCTTTTCTGAATGAACGGTCCACATGCTTGTACGCAGACAGTGACTTGCAGGGTGGATCTCATGAATATTCTTACCACACTTCACTGACAGAACGGAAATGTCGGTGTTATTTTTTGTATAACGGTATTGTTCCACTTTGCTGGTGGCAAAAAAGCGTTTGGTGTTTTCATCCGGACGTATGCGCCGCCCCCAGAATTCTCCGCAGCGGACAGGGAATTCCGGGATGAAACTTCTGCCTTCAAAATACAGCTCCCCGGTGTGCAGCAGAAGAAATCCGGAGGCGAGGGCGGCTGCTGAAAAACAAAGCGTCCCCCGTTTGAGCTGTGTTCCGGTACGATTGTTGTACCCGATCCACACCAAAAATACGACGGTCAGCAGAATTTTTACGGTCCATGCGATCCACACCGGACACATCAGCAGAAGTGAAAGCTGATAACTTGAACTGGGAGTTCCCAAAAGCGTGATGAGTGTTACCGGAACCGCCCTGTATGCCAGGCTCCATCCGCCCAACAGCCACACAGCGGCAAAACATACGCATACCGCTGACGCAACAGAGAGGGCATTTATATGGTGCAGAGAGGGGAAGGCTGTTAAGAACAACATGGGTACAAACATGAAAAGAGCATAGAAATCGCATTTTTCAAACTTTGCTTTGCGTACAGCCCAAAGGGCGGCAGGAATGCTTATCAGATAAAAGATCCAATCCCAACGGTCAAGTCTGGAGCTGCTCCAAGCCTGGAAAAGATAGGGGGAATGGAAACACAGCGGCAGTAAAGAAAGGAGCAGAAGGATGATTTTAGTCATTTTTCTTCCTCCGCTTTTCGGGTGTCGGAAAAAGAAAAAAGTTTTCCGATGACGATAAAGATCAGCAGTGCCAGAAAGATCTGTACATAGCCCAAAGAGGTATGCCAGACATTCTGCAAAACAACATCACCCCACAGCTTGCAGAGCAATACCGTCAGAACGATGCGCAAACTGTTGCCGATTATAATGGAGGGGATGATGAAGGCAAAGTGCAATGCCTTCCACATCAGCTTTTTATGCAGGATTTCCACCGCAAGAAAGGCTATCAATATGAAAGCATCAAGCTGATTGATCCCGCTGCAGGCATCAGTGATGGCAATATTTACCCCGGGCAGGACCAGAGTTGTCCCGGAACATATAACACCTGTGCCGCATATTTTCAATATTCCGGCACTCAAAAAAGTGGCGCTGAGGCGCAGCGGAAAACTCAGCAGAAGCATAAACTCCTCGTGGTAAGGCATAAACACGCAGCACCACAAAGTCGGGATCACACTGATCAACGCCATGAACCTGCCGCTGAAGTAAAGCACAAATGCACAGATCAGCAGTGAAAAAGCAAAAGATGAACTCAAACTGCCGGGGAAATCATGTTCCGACAGCAAAGCCAGCACATTGGCACAGATCAGCATTCCCCAGGCAACACATTTTTCCGGGAAAGTCGACAACCTGTTTTTTATGAAAATAAAATTTTTCAACATCAACCCGATCAGCAATCCTGCCATTGCCAGATCTACAACTGCCGCATCCCATGTGCCTGAAGTGAACATGGGAGCTGCCGCAGAAAAAGCAACAATCCCCAGAAGCGCTCCATACAACGCTCCCAGGGGATGTTTCTTTAAAAGAGTATCATAAAGTCTTTTCATTTTTACTGCGGCATCCTGCGAAGTTTTTTCAAGTGTTCCCTGGCAATATGGTTATCGGGCGAGACGACCAGAAGCTGACGGCACAACTCACGGATTTTTTCCCGTTGGTTTTTTATATTGCATTCCTTTATCTGCTGTTCCATGCCGGCGATCCACAAAGGCTCCAGTCTGCGTTTGTAAGTGGTGGATGAGGACAATTTTACAACCTCCGGAATCATTTTCAATTTTCCTGCACGGTACAGTTTGTCTGCATAGCAAAGCTGTGTTTCGGGCATTTGAGGCGCCTGAGTGTAGGCTCTGCCTGCCAGCAACAGAGCTTGATCCGGATTCCCGATCTCGGCATGGATTTCAGCAGTATTGAGCAGCACAGGGATCTCATAGGGGGACCCCTGCGGGAAGTGAGCATATTTTTTCAGTGCCGCTTTATTTCGTCCGTTTTCCGCCAGAGTTTTTGCTGCAAAGAAAAGCAGTACGTAGTTATTCTTTGCAGCAGCACCTTCCAGCAGATCACATGCTTTTGCAGCCTTCCCCTCTTTGAGCAGAAGCTGTGCCTGAGCAAAGGGACCGTAAAGTTTATCACTGCTTAAAGAGCGCAAATCGATTTCTCTCCCGGTGGAACTGGCGAAGGACCAGTATTCCGGAAGGAGCGCCGGAGCAAGATTTTTCCGGAACAATTCTGAAACTTTATCGTAATCTTTCTTCTGCAAGTTCAGAATGATCTCATAACGAAGCATCTCTTTTGCTTTCTGAGCAAATTGCTGTTTGAAGGAACCAATGAGTTTTTCAGCTTCATTCAAATCATGCTTGAGATAATACTCAATAGCTATTTTTACGAGCCCCCGGTCGCTGCCGAAGCGTCTCAGGGAATCTTTCAGCAGAACAACATTCACGGAGTTTGACCTTTTTTGTGCGAGCAATATAAGTTTTGCCGTAAAGATTTCCGGCTTCCGACTGTGAAGAAGTGTTACCAGAGAAAGGAGTTTTCTCTGATTTGTATTCTTATCTGTGATGGCTTTTTTCAAATATCCGGAAAGGATACTGTCAGCCTGTTCCTGCAGATTCAAGTAGTTGGCATGTGCGAGCAGAGCTTTATAACTTTCTTCTACTGCCGCGAGATCTTTTCCCTGAACGTCAGCACAGAAAAACATAAAGGCAGACAACGGGGTGTGGATATTTTTCCGTAAAGGAAGGGTCAGTTCTTTCAAACTTGCCATATCTTTTTTTGCCAACGCGATCAGTGCATCGAAGTAATAGCTGCACAGCATGGCGCGATTGCCGGAGTCAGACTGATAATCAGTCCGCAATTGGGCGATTTTATCGGTTTGATTCAGCAGACAATACAATTCTGCTGTTTGGAGGGCAATGAGCTGATCGTGGTAAAGTGAGAGGTGCTTTTCAAAAACTTCCAACGCTTTGCCGATGGTACAGTATCTGGAGTAAAACCGTCCCAGTGCCGGAGCAAAAGCAAATTCATTGAGTTTCCAAGCTGCTTCCAATGCTTTTTGAGCATTGGGGAAATCCTGCTCTGCAAGGTAAAGTTCTGTCTGTGCTGCAAGGAGCTCCTGTTTAAAAAACGGATCATCTGAGGAAAGCTGCTTCAAAACGTCCAGTTTTTTTGCCGGTGAGTCATCGTTATGCTTGAAGAGCTGAAATGCCAGCACACAAAAGGGATTGTCCTGCCGGTAACGTGCTTTATACTTGTTGATCCTGCCGTTTCTCCCGGCAGCATAAAGACGGAGACCGGAAAACTTTTCATCAAACTCCGGATGTTGTGCAAGAAAATTTTCCAGACGTTGAAAATATCTGGCGTAACACAAACTGTTTACATATCTTTCTTTGCTTTCACGGTTCAAAGGGTTGAGCCGGTAAGCCATGAAACAATAGTAGACTTGTTCCGGATAAACTTTTTTCTTCCGGGCAATTTCACCCAGCATGATAAAAGCTGCTTCATGGTCACTGTCATTCCGGATGAGTTGCAGAAGCTGTGTTTCCGCAAGTGAGAGAGAGGCCTCGTCTCCCCGGGCAAAATTATTTTGCGCCTGCTTGAAGAGCCGGACATTTTGATAATTGGAAAAAAGCAGACACATCGTCATACCGATACATCCAAGGAGCATCAGTACTGATAAAACAATCAGTATGAGACGGTAACTTTTCATTTGTGCCATGGCAGTCCAATATCAACTCTCTCTCTGCCAAATTACTTGGAAGCGTAAAGTTTTTTGCGTTTTTTCAGGTAGACCAAAGTCCCTCCTCCAACGAGCAGGGTGGCAATGATGCCGGGAAGAGGCTGACCGGAGGGCGTTTTGCCTGAAGCATTGGCGTTGTTGACTTTGAAAACATAAAACTCATGCGTTCCGTTGGAACCCATGTTGCCGCCGCCCAGCTGCAGATTGCCGTCAACGATTCTTGCCTTTCCCCAAGTGTCGTCTTCAAAAGGAGTGCGCGGTTTGGTTGAAAGATAAGTATTGCCCTGATTGTCGGTAACATACAACCCGATACGGTCATTTTCACTGAACGTTGCAGAAAGACCGTTTTTGAAAGAACCGCTTGTTCCCGTATCCAAATTATACCAACCGTAATCAGAAACTCCCTGACCGCGATCAACAAAGTTCTCATGATCCTTATCTTTGCCGCTGCGTGTCAAATCAAATGCGACTGTTGTTTCTGAATCAAAGGTCAGCCATCCCTGGTTGCCTTTGGTTTCGTACTGATACGCAGCCATTGTGGACACAACCAAGCCCACGCACATAAAGCTAATAAGTGATTTTTTCATAAAATTACCTCAGTTTAAGAAATATGAAATGCCCTGTACAGAGGCGAAAAATCGCCTGTATGGCATGAGTTTCCGTAATATAGCACAGAAAGTTGATTTTTTCAAGTATACATAAACAAAATTCTCAATTGAAAGCGGTTCATTAATGGGGGCAGCCTGAGATATCAGAAAACGTGGAGACTGAAACTGCAGTTCCATAGTATTCTCCTGAAGCTGAAAGAGATATTATACTGGAATGTATCACGCATAACAAAGATTGCAAGCAAAAAAATAAATGTAAACAAATTTTGCAAATAAAAACATAAAAAAAGTGCCGCACAGCTCCTTGAAGCTTTGCGGCACTCTGCGTGATCTGAACTTTTATCAGACGTCAACTTCGCAGTTGAGTTCACTGGATTTGTAAATGGCATCCAGCAGACGCATGGCAACCACGCCCTGTTCGCCGGTGGCGGGAACTTCTCCCTTGCCCTGAACAGCGTCGCAGAACATACGCAGCTCTTCGGCAAAGTTTTCATTCTTGTTATCATATTTCAGGGTGATGTCAGCAATGCGATTGTCATATTCGGTGCTGAGGACAGGATCACCCTCAACATCCATCTTGATACCGCCCTTGTCACCGAGGATCTCAACATAGCTTTCATCCTCAGCATTGCAAGCCCATGCCACTTCAAAAGAAAGAGTGGTCTCAGTGCCGAAGCGGACGAATCCGGCAGCGTAGTCATCCACGTCGAAGACACCATCAGCTTTCGGAGGACCCGCCCACATGCTCACATAGTGGTAATCGTTGATGGGGTTGCCGAACTTGGAATAGGTCTTGGCACTGACTTTGGTGGGTTCCCACTTGTTGGCAAGATACATGACCAGGTCGAGGAAGTGAACGGCAATGTCAATAAGTCCGCCGCCGCCGGATTTGGCTTTGGTGGTGAACCAGCCGCCCAGACCGGGAATACCGCGGCGGCGGATCAGTTTGACGCGGATCTGGTAGATGTTGCCCAGACGTCCGTTCTCAATGACTTCCTTGACGAGACGGGCCTTGGGGTTCTGACGCCAGACCATACCCATCTGAAGCTGCTTGCCGGCGGCATCGCGGGCGGCAAGGATCTGCTTGCCCAGCTCTGCAGAGAGAGTCATGGGTTTTTCAAGCATCACGTGTTTGCCGGCATTAAGCGCGGCAATTGCAATAGGAGCATGCATGTCGTTGGGAACGCAGACGCTCACAGCATCAATTTCGGGATCAGCCAGAAGGGCGTTGTAATCGGCGTAGGTTTTGGCAATGTTAAAGGTCTTGGCTTTTTCTGCAAGACGGTCGGGCAGAATGTCGCACAGAGCAACGATTTCAGCATTGGCGACCTTTGCGTAATTGTTGGCATGGACAGTGCCGATGGTTCCGACACCGATGATACCGATTTTTACTTTGTCACTCATTGTAAATTTTCCTTCAATATTGATTTTTGCGGCTTTGGAAGTTGTAAAGCCGTTGCACTTAATCTTAATTTATCACCGCATTACAGAAATACAAGGGCAGCACTCTTAAATTATTTAAAATTTTTTCAAGAGGATGTTTTCTCACGGAGTTCGGAAGAGGATAAAAAACGGCTTTCCAGACAAAAAGTGTGTATACAGAACTTTTTTTCACCCTTTCCCCTTGACAAGCCTCCCTGTTTATGGTATATTTGAAGCTGAACAAAACAGATTGATTATATATTTTTGAAGGAAATGAAATTATGATGACCAAACTTGAACGTCTTGAAAAAATCGATCCGCAGCTGATCCGCATCCCCTGCGGAGACGGCAATATTCTCGTTTCCAACACTCTGCAGGGCAGGATCATGGCGGAGATCGACGGGACTCTCATCCACCGTTTTGAAGCTGATCTTGCTGAAAATCCCGATCCCGACAACTTCAACAATCTGGGGGGGAACTCCCTCTGGCCCGCTCCTGAAGGGGGCGACTTTGCCTTCAACTACCCCCCGCAAGGGGATTGGTATGTTCAGGAGGGGATCAATAAACTTCAGAACCGTGTCATCGAAGAAGGAAAAGATTTTATCGTTATCGGCAAGGAGTTTTTTCTGCTCAACCGCAGCGGGAATACCATGAATGTGACGCTGCGCCGCAGAATCGAAGCGGCAGAGTCAGGTGATTTCGGTGTCCGCGCTCTGCGCTACCGTACCTTTGAGACACTTGCCCTCGCTGAGCCCTGTCCGCTGGATAAAGGTGTCATCTCTGCATGGTCCCTTGAACAGCTCCCCGGAGCCGCCGGTATCACCGGATTCGGAAAATGCGCCAATGGGGCTGAAAAAGGGATCAATACCGACTTTTACGGTGATCCTCTGAAACGCATGAGCTTCAAAGGGGAGTGGTTCCGCTTTGATCTGGGCGGTCCCAACCGTCTCCAGATCGGTATCTCATCTTCAGCAGCTCCTGAATTCATCGGCTCTTTCGATCCCTCAAGAGGTGTCGCCGTGCTGCGGTGGACTCCTGCCAGAAAGGATGGAAAATATATCAACTTTGCGGACAATGACCAGAAAAACGGTCCTTTCTCTGCTGCGGATCAGTTCAGCATTTTCAACGGTTCCGAAGAGCTGGATTTCCATGAACTTGAAACTCTTGCCCCCATGACTCTTGATGCCGGCGGCAATGTGACCGGGAGCGAACTGGAGTCCGAAACACTGATCCTCATGGGGGATAATCCCCGGATCATAGAGATCCTTACCGGCAAGTTCGGTGTCCCCGCAGAATTTTTCAGCTGAGCATTATGGACTATTTTGACATTCATGCCCACATTTTTCCGCCCCACGTGGCTGAAAAAGTCATCGCTCAGCTGGAAGGATATTACGGTTTCAAATGGGAGGGCTCCGGTGTCTATGAGGATCTGATCGCCTCTATGGATGAAGCCGGAGTCAGACGCTGCACCATCTTTTCCTGTGCTACCAAGCCGGAACAGGTGGTGCCGGTCAATGAATATCTGGGCTCCTTACAAGCTCAGTACCCGGAGCGCATGGTCTGTTTCGGAACCATGCATCCGGAGTTCCAAGACCCCGCCGGTGAAATCGCCAGACTGAAAAGTATGGGGCTGCGCGGGTTGAAAATACATCCTGATTTTCAGCGCTTCAAAATTGATGATCCCAAGATGTTCAGGATCTATGAGGCAGCCGGTGAAGAACTGCCCTTGCTTTTTCATATCGGGGATCCCTATCAGGACTATTCGGCGCCGCGGCGGTTGGGGAAAGTTCTTGATGTAATGCCGCATCTGAAAGTCATTGCCGCCCATCTGGGGGGCTACCGGGCATGGGAAGAGGGGAAAAGACATCTGGTTGGAAGAAAAGGCGTTTTTCTGGATACGTCAAGTTCCATCGGATATCTTTCTGCAGACTCTGCACGCGAGATCATTCTTGCTCATGGTTGCGAAAATGTTCTCTGGGGCAGTGACTATCCGGCAAGACGGCACAGCAGGGCTGTTGAGGATCTCAAATCTCTTCACCTCACTCAGGAACAGGAAGAGATGATCTTTCACAAAAACGCTGAAAAATTGCTCTTTTCTACAGCTTCTTGAACCTGTTCAACGCTGATTTCAGCCACACAGCGGCATCTGCCGTCAGAGAGGTTCCGGCAGCGCCAGAAGCAGTCGGAACAGGCGCAAGGCGTTGTGACCACCAGCGGTGCAACCGCTCCGGGAGGCAGAAATTCCGGGGAAGGGTAGGGGAGAAACCATCCCGGCTGCCCCTGGCCGGAAATCGCCAGAGAGGGAACGCCTGACATGGCTGCCAGATGGATACCGCCTGTGTCGTTGCCCAATGCACAACGGGCATGTGAGACAACTCCGGCAAACTCTTCAAGCGTAAGATCTGTTGCCGCCTCTGCTTTGCCGGGAGGAAGAAAAGCAAGGATCCCGTCGATCATTTCTCTCTCTGCCGGAGTTCCCGTAATAAGATAGAAGGGGGCTTTGAGCAAGTTGAGGAGTTTTCCCCATTTTTCCGGCTGCCAGCAGCACATGGCGCCTTTCCCGCTTCCGGGGAAAATGCAGACATAACTCCCGGAAGTGTACCTTTCAGGGAGTTGGAAAGGCTTCGTCAGCCACGGATTTTCTACTGCTGCTTCCGGAGAGATGTGTGCCGTAAAACGGGCATTGCGCTGAAGCTCGTGTTCTCCCGGGAAATAGGGGAGCTCTTCCGCTCCGGAAAGGGAAAAAAGTTTCAACAATCCCGGCTGCAGATGAAAAGAGGTGGTTTGAAAACGAACGGTTTCTTCCGGCGCTGCCGCCAGCGCAAGCAGTTCTTCGACAAAAAGTTCCCGGTAAAAACGCATTTGAAGAACCTTGCGTACTCCCAGCGCTCTCACATCTTTCAACATCTGACAGCGGTAGTGCGGATCATTGAGGAATTTGCCAGGTGAAAGCGGAATGACTTCTGCTTCGGGAAAAAGTTTCTGACACAGAGGTGCCCACAGTTCGTTGACCAGCAAAAAATTTTTTTCCTCCTGAGATAAAACGCTTTTCAAAAAGGGCGCAGCAAGAGCAAAGTCTCCGATCCGGTCGAGCCGGAGTATAAGAGTACCGCCTCTTTTGACTTTGGGCGCAGGAAGATATTTTGCTGCGGCAAGATCTCTCAGCAGCAGACATTTTTGCTTGATATTCATTTGAAAGGCTCCCGATCCTGCAACAGAAAAGAAAGAAGTTTTTCAGCGTTGCGTTTCAATGACCACATTTCTGCCTTTTCTCTTGCCCGTTTTCCCATCTCAAAACGCAATTTCTCATTTTCTGCAAGCTCCCGGAGTCTGCTGCACCACTCAGCGGCCGTGCGGCACAGAAAGCCGGTTTCGCAGTCACTGATGACCTGACAGTTTTCCCCGACAGGGGCTCCCAGGGCAGGAAGTCCGGCTCCGGCATACTGGATCAGTTTGTAGGCGGATTTTCCTTTGGCAAAAGATTCATCGGGCAGGGGCATGATACCCAGATGGGAACGGCTGATAAGTTCTGCTTCGCTTTCTTCGCTCCATTCAACGCTGCGGGAGGGAACCCCCGGCAAAGCCCCCCAGGTGCTTTTCCCAATGATGAGCAGCTCAAAGTCGCAGCTCGCCGCCATTTTTTTCAGTGTCGGCTGAAACGCGGTCAGATAACCGAAAGTTGCAGGGGATCCTATCCAAACGATTGTAAAGCGTGAAAATTTTTCCTTCGGAGCGGCATCATAGCGGTCAAGATCTATGGCTGTCGGCACCTTGAGAATATTTCTGTTCAATTTGCTGAAGCGCTCAACAATGAGATCATTGGCGGCAACGATTCCTGCTGCATGTTTTGCAAGAGTGTCGTATTTGTTCCGGAGTGTCGGGATTTTTGCATATTTTTCCCAAACCGGATCGTCAAAATTAAGAAAATATTTTCTCTTTTTCAATGCTCTCAGATCACACCATGACCAAAGCATGGGGAACAGCTCGTATTCTATGAAAAGCGGTACGTGACAGGGAAGGTGTGCCAGCTCCTTTTTTCTGCGCCATATCCCCCGGAACAGGGCAGGAAGGGAACGGCCTTTGCCTGCATACAGACGCTCCAGATAGGGGGCGTCAAAAAAAGAGTGGATCTCAACACCGACTCCGGCAGCTCTGAAAAAAGGCAGGTAACGGAAAAAACGGAGCCTGCTTGAGGCACCGTTTTCCGCATAACGGCAGAAGAGGGCAAGAGAATCAGATCCGCTCATTTGCACTTTGCCAACATGTTGGAAAGCTGCTCGCGCAAACCGATGAGGCGTTTCTGATGAAACTCTGCAAAAGCGCTTTCATGGGGGGCACTTTCGGCAAGCATTTCAAGATAGGTGTTCAGAACCAGAAGATCACCGAGGCATCTTTTGCCGAGACAGCGTTTCAGAGGAATATTGTTGTCGGCAATGTCCAGAAAATCCGCGCACCGTGCCAGCAATTTCGCGTAGGCACAGGCAATGGAAAGAGCCGCATACTGGATCTCCGGATTCAGTGCACAATGAACGTTCCACTGCGAGGCAAGTTTGTCAATGGATTCAATCAGATATTCGCCGGGACGTCTGCCCTCTGTATGTGCCGGCTCCCCATGTTCTTCCGCTTCATCTCCGGTGATCTGAAGATAGCTCCAGGGAGCTGTCACTCCGCCGGAAAGGGATACTGTCGAAAGCAGATCGCTTTGGGCGGCAATGGTTCCGTTGACCATCTCTTCTTCCCCCGGCAGATCAAGGCAGGAAGGAATTGTCCGGAAATAGCAGTTGATCCGGCGTTCGTCGCGCCGGATCTCCTGTTCCCAGCGGAACTCATCCCAGTTTCGGTGATGTGTACGGGGAGTACTCATTGATCCTTTTGTGAAACATTATCCAGTTTGGTGACAACATCGATCGTCGGAGCGTCACCCCAGAGACCCTCAAGATTGTAGCGTTCCCGCATTTCGGGAGTCATCAGGTGAACCAGTACGCTGCTGAAGTCGATCAGATTCCAGCCGCCGGTACCGACGCCGTCGGTACGGGTGGGGTGGAGTTTGTATTCGTCGCGCACCCGGCGTTCCAGTTCCGAGCAAAGGGCATGAAGCTGAGGCTCGGAGTTCGCCGTGGCGATCACATAATAATCGGCAATTGACGAAACAGCTCCCACGGAAATAACTTTGACATTTTCGGCAAGTTTATCATCGGCACATTTTGCGCAGAATTCTGCCAGTTCCTGAGGGGTGGGCATCGTCACATTTTCTTTCGTCATCTTGAACTCCTGTTGTTGGTATACAAACCGTGACGCCGGCAATATGTTGCGACCGGCTCCGGTGTCATGGATATAATATTATCCCAATTTGATGATTTTTCCATTGAAAAACGCAAATTTGTTGAAGATATTTCAAAAAATTTTCCGTCAAGCATGGAATTGAGAAGTTTTTCAGCGATGGGCGCGGGAAAATTTTGGGCAAGTTCTTCGAAAGTGACGTCACATCCCGGACGGGGATAGACCAGCAGTTCAAAACGCTCTGCAAGCTCCTGCGCCCGGTGCCAGGTGTGAAGCTCCAGCAATGAATCCGCTCCGATCAGCAGCTGCCAGGTGTCTCCTGTATCTCTGTTCAGATCTTCAAGCAGATCAAAGGTGTAAGAGGGGACCCGTCGGCGGCGGAATTCGATATCGGAAACCATGAAATCCCTGTTTCCTGCTGTTATGAGTTTCAGCATATTGTACCTGTGTTGAAAACTCTGCCTGTCACGCTGAAGTTTGTGGGGGGGCATAAAGGCGGGGACCCAGCAGACTTTGTC
>JAFWBQ010000014.1 GCA_017507125.1 Lentisphaeria bacterium | reverse complement strand
CTTTACGGATAATGTGCAGCCAAAGGAGTTGCTGTTGACAATTACTTTGGGGCTTTCTTTACTGCCGGGAGTGCTTCCTTTTGGAATTATGGCTGTAAAAGGAAGACGCTCCTGCGTAAGATCTCAATTTCTGACAGGAGCTTTCGGTCTGGCTGCCAATGTCTCTTTTTTCGCATTTGTGCTGCTGTTTATGTGTTACGGATGTTTGGTCGGATAAGAACAATATCCCGGCAGCGAAAAAGAGTTTATCTCTGAATTCAACAGCCGTCTGTGTCAGGTTCACTGAGAATGCCCCGGAGTTCGTTAAAGATGCATTGGAAAGTTCTTTGACAAAAATAATATCTTGTAAAATATTGCCTGATGGTGTATCTTAATACAAGACCTTCAGCGTGGAAATATTATGTTCAGTTTAGAAAATTCATTTATCAGAATATTATTTGCAGTCATTATACAAATTGTTTGCCTGGTGACCGCAATCTTTGGTATTGTTTGTGCCGGTGAATATGGCAAATGGGCGGGGAGCATAAGATTTTTATCCAAATTAGCCATTTCTTTTGTATGGTTGGTACTTGGAACAGTAATTTTGCCTCGCTTCAGTTTCTGCCATTCACTTTCAGGATTGGCTGTATATACCATATGGGGAACTCTTGGAATTGTTCCATTTGTTTTTTCGTTGCTCAAAGTGCAGCAAAAAAAAATCCATCGAACAGGTACGATGGGATTTGGGGGACTATCACGGTACTGCTTTTTTGCGGAGCGTTGGCAGTTTTGCTTTATTATCAATGCGTAACAAACGGTCGCCTGATTGCAGACAAGTTATTTCTGGAAGAAAGTTTGAATGCGATCTGCTTTTTTCTTACATTTCCGGTGATCCTTTTTTTTACTCCGATATTTGCACTTTCAGCACTTATATTGGGGGCACTGCGGGAAAAGTTGTCAGGAGTTCTCAAAAACTTGCTGCTGCTGGCAGTTGGCCCGGTTGGTTTTATAATATTTACCGGAACCGCACTTCGGCAGTTGGGAAAAATTCATTCCGGACAAGCCGACAGCATATTTTCAATATTTGCGGCAGCAGTCTGTTGGGTGATATTTATGTTTGTACCATATGGTTTTATGTTATGGCATGGTAAAAAAGAGCAAGATAAGATGAAAATCCACAATGGGACAGCAGGGATATGGGCAGTCAACTTTTTTATGCTGGGACTTTTTCTTTTGGGATACATTTGCAGAGGTCGTTAGCCATAATTAAGCATGGTAAATTTGAGCGGAGCAAATTACAACATAACTGACAGCCGACCAAAGATTTCTGCTTGGTGGAGAATTTTAGAAAAGATTTATTCAAATAAAAGCAAGCTCCAAACTCGAACAGATTTTGCTGTTTTGAGGATAAGAGAATTATTTCAATTTTTTTTTACGGCTTGGCAAGCCAGTCCCGCGAACAGCGGAAATGGATAGTCAAGACGGAAACGGCTGTACCACAGCCGACGAAGGCTGTCACGCCGTAGCCTCAGGCGAAGGCGGACCGATACGCATGGAACTGCAACAGATGTCTATATGCAAAACTTTCACTGTGTTTATATCCTGATAGATACTACTGCAAAAACGCATCGTTATATAGGCTCAACACAAGATTTATCCGCCCGTCTTACCAAACATAATGTTGGAGAAGTGCCGCACACATCTGAATTCTCCCCTTGGAGAAAGTAAGCGTTACATCCAAGGTACTGCGAGGATTTTAGAGAATTTACAGAAAAAATGTTACGTAGCCATAAGGCTCTGTTCCCGACATGAGCAGGTGAGATTCAGACATCATAATTTTACTTATGATGTTTGATTTTTTTTTATTATAAAATTCTCTTTTTAAGGTTGCATTTCAATAAACAGAAGCTATATTAATTCTGAAGGATGCACCGATCTTCAGATAAAGTTGTTTTCCGGAACCGGGCACAAGTAAAAAAACGGTTGCGTTGCAAAGATTCCGGAAATCCGGGGAGCGTTAAAAAGGAAGCAGGAAAAATGTATCTTCGTAAAGCCTTTGATGAATTGATGAAAAAGGAAAGTCCTGTCAAGTTTTTTTCTTTTTCCTACGCCGGGAAAAAGTGTGATTTGAGTCAGATCCCCTGCTCAGTGGAAACAGACGCGCAGGAGAAACTGAAAATGATTTATGAGGTGATCCCCGGCGTGGTCAAAGTGACCTTTGAAGTGATCCGCAGACATGATTTCCCGGTTATTGAATATACGCCTTATATTGAGAATATTTCAGATAGGGCGTCTGCAGTCGTTTCCGAATTTTCCGTACTCGATTTTGAAGCAGACGTTCCCGGTTCCGGGAGCTTGAAATTCAGGTATCAACGGGGATCCAGGGCACAAGGAATGGATTTTTGGCCGCGGAGTTGCGAGCTTTCTGCTGATTCCGGGATCAACAGTTTGAAATTGGAAAGCAAAGAATCAAGATGTTCCGCTGATTTTCTTCCCTTTTTCGGCATTGATCATGACGATATGAACGGGATCAATCTGGCAATCGGCTGGTCCGGAGCATGGCAATGTTCGGTGGAGCGGAAGGAATTCGATGGCGGAAGAACGAAATTCCATATCCACTGCGGTATGAAAAAGGCCGCTTTCAAATTGTTGCCCGGAGAAAAGTTTATGCAGCCGGGGATCCTGCTCCACTTTCGTGAGAATAAAAACTGCCGTGACGGACAAAATGAGTTCCGCCGCATGATGATCGCTCATCATGCTCCACGGAACAGCCGGGGCGAATTGATAAAACCGCCCGTTTCTCTCTGCTTCTGGGGAGGCCTTGAAACACATAAACAAATTGAGCGTATTAAAGTTGCCCGTGAAAAGAAGCTGCCCTATGAAGAAGTATGGATCGATGCCGGATGGATGGGATCCCCCGGACCGTGCCCCCACTTCTGGGAAAAAAGTGATATCAAAAGTGACTGGCCCCGCCGGGTCGGTTCCTGGGATTTCAATACCTGGGCGCATCCGCAGGGACTGCGCCCGATTGCTGATGCCGCCCATGAGGCAGGGATGCGTCTGTTGGTCTGGTTTGAAATGCTCCGGGTCCACTCTGCCTCCGGGGGGGCTGTATTGACGGAGCATCCGGAGTGGCTGCTGGGAGAGCATGCATATGCTGCTGCCGGAAATGATGTGAATTTTCTGCTCAATATCGGTATTCCTGAGGCTCGCCAATATCTTTTTGAAACCATTTGTTCCATTATTGAAAGAGAAGGAATCGATGATTTCCGCGAAGATTTCAACTTGGATCCTCAAATGTACTGGAATATGGGGGATGAGCCCGGGAGAACCGGCGTCACGGAAATGAAATTCGTTGAGGGTGTTTATCTTTTCTGGGAGGCGCTCAGAAAAAGATTCCCCGATATGTTCATTGATAACTGTGCCAGCGGCGGCCGTCGCCTGGATTACAAAATGGCCTCTTTTTCATTTCCTCTCTGTCAGAGTGATTTTGCCACCTACCGGGTTTATGAGGTTGAGTATATCCAGCTGGAAAATATTTTTCTGGATGAGTGGCTGCCGCTCCACGGCACGTTGAACTGGGGGGAAGATGACCCTTACCATGCCGTCAGTGGATTGGGGGGAGGATACGGCAGCAAGATCTGGCAGTTCAACGGCAGAGAGGTTGCTCCGGATCATGACTTTGAACACCACAGGAAGATTTTGCAGTGGGGAAAGAAACTGCGCGATATCCACCTGACAGGCGATGTTTATCCTCTGGTGGATAAAACGGTATCAGATTGGTCCCTGTGGCACGGACAGCAGATCCATGATCCGCGGAGCGGAAACGGAATGGTTCAGCTCTACCGCTGTCCCAATGCGGCAGAGCCGGATTTTTTCCTTGATCTCGCTGCGTTGGAACCTGACGCCGTATATGAAACAGAATTTTTTTCAGGAGAAAAACGTCACCTTTCCGGAAGAGAACTTGCTTTACTCGTGATCCATTTGGAGTCCCCGCGCTCTTTTGAAATACTCAGCTACAGAAAATTGCTGAAAAATAAAAAGAGCATGAGTCATACTTGATTTTTTTCCATCAGCGCAGTATAGTATACGTCAGAGGAAAAAAAAGTCTCTTTTCAGGAGTTTGTGATATGGCAGATAAAAAACAGTATATCAAATGGTTTCTGGCTGAATTGCCGCAATTGACAGAAAAAGGAATCATTCAGAGAGAGTGCGCCGCGCTTCTGGAAGAACATTACCGTTCAAGACTGGCTGCTTTTCCGGCGCCTCAGAAAGTTTTTGCTCTTGTTTCGGGCATCATCGGCATTGTCATGGTGACTGCCGGAGTCATTCTTTTTCTCAACTACAACTGGGATATGTTCCCGAAGGCTGTGCGAATCACCTTTGCGGCTCTGCCTCTGGTTGCCGGGGCAGGGATCTCCTATTTCACCATTATAAGCGGCAACGGGAGGCTGTGGCGCGAAACTTCAGCCATATTGACTTCCGCCGGGGCAGGGACATTGATCGCGGTTCTTTCTCAGATCTATCATACGGGGGGAGAGCTCCATGAATTCATGTTTCTTCTTCTCCTGCTTTCTCTGCCTCTGATTTTTATTTTCAACAGTGTGGGACTTGCCTCTTTGTATGTGGTTCTTTCTTTCTGGGTGAATGGCTGGAACATTACGCCGTGGTGGAACGGTTTGACAGTGCTTCTTCTGCTGCCGTGGCTTATTTTTTCTCTGCGTGAAAAATCTTCCGTCAAGGTGTGGTGCCGTTATCTGACTCTACTTGCGGGGATCTCTTTCTTTGCCGGGTGCGGGGGAAACAGGTATTACTTTTTATCCACAGCCATGCTTATGTGCAGTATCTTCTTTGTAAACGGCATGGATCTTGCGAAAGAGGAGGGCGCTTTCTTCAAGAATCCCTGGCTTGTGCCTGCTTTTGCTGTTCAGACGGTTCTTCTGGCAGTGGGCAGCAGCACTGACTGGCTTTTCCGGAGTTACGATTCAAGCCGCAGCGCCGCTGAAATGTGGACATTTTACGGGAGCAATCTTATTCTGGGAGCGATTTTCATTGTGTCGTTCCTGAAACGCCGCGTTACACTTGAGCGGAGTTTGAGTCTGCTTTTCATTTTGGTGTGTTTCATTCCTCTGATGTGGCGCGAGCCTGTCATGCGGATGATCTTCAACTGCTGTCTCGGTATCGGCGGAGTGGTCTTTATGCGTAAAGGAATAAAAAGCGCCTCGCTTCTTGCTTTCAACGGCGGAGCCGTTATGATCTGCGTCCTTACCGGATGCCGCTTTTTTGACTCTGATCTTGGCGTGCTTTTCCGTTCTGCAGGACTTGTGCTGCTGGGGATCGGATTCATGGTCAGCAACTGGTTCTTTGTCAGATATTGCAGGGAGGCTTCAAGATGAGTAAGCGAAAAATATGGCTTTCTGGACTTTATACTCTGGCGCTCGTTCTTATTCTGTGGTATCCTGTGGGCAAGATATTGCGTTTTGAATTTCCTGCCGTTAAGCCTGTGGAACTCAAGTTCAAAGCCACGGTGTACGACCCCTATGATCCCATGCGCGGACGCTATGTGCGGTTGACGGTTCTGCCTGACAGAATAGAAACGGCTGATAAAAAAAGCCGTTTTGCTTATTCTCCGGGAGGGGACAAAGGGTATGCTGTTATAGAAAAAACACCCTCCGGATTTGCAAAAGTTTTGCGTCTGGAAAAAGATCCGTCAAAGATCGGCAAAGGTGAAATCGCTGTGAAGGTCAAAGGGATCTACTATAATTACGGATGGAAAAAAACACCTGCTGCGTACCGTTTCACCTGGCCCTTTGACCGCTTTTACCTCAATGAACTCAAAGCGCCTGAACTTGAGGCGGAGCTCAGGAACCGCCGACATCCAGTTGTGCTGAAAGTTCGCATCTTTCCCTCCGGCGACTATGCTGTCGCAGGTCTTGAAAAATGAGTGTGCTTTTCGCAGCAAGAAGATGATGCCGGGGCTCGTTTTACATGATGCTCAGAGCTGTTGTTATTTTTTACACCAGATATTTTCGGCAATGGCAATGGGGAGCTCCTGAGGCGTGCCGTTGACGGTGAGCTTCAGAATCGTTTTGTCAAGAGAAATTCCGGTAAGTGTCACTCTGTCGCCGGGGGTGAGGGCAGGGAGAGCTGAGGCGGAAAGATTACGGCTGAAACGCTCTATGACAGCGCTTTCATCAACAGCAAGCTCTTTCAGAGTACAGAAAAGTCTGGCATCGGGATCCTCCAGATGGCTCATGGCTTCAGTCAGATAGATCTGAAGTGATTTTGCATCGGCGCGTTCTGCAATGGCATCCGAAAAGATGACGAAACGTGCAATGGTGTCTTCATCCACCACATGCTCCAGATGACATGCCGCATCGGCGGCCTTTGCCGGAGTAAGCCCCAGGATCTCTGTGAAAAAACGTTTCAGGACCCGGTGACGCTTGACGATCTCTTCTGCCACAGCACGTCCCGTGGCGGTAAGTTGAACAGGATAATGGGTATTGTAGATGATGTACCCCATATCCACCAGCTGCCGCAGAGCTTCTGTCACGGAGGGCATCTTGACGCTCAGCTTCTCTGCGATCTCTTTGGAGTGGGCGTGCCCCTCCATGCTGCACAGTTCCGCGATTGCTTCAAGATAATCTTCCAAACTTGCTGAAAGTTTTTTTGCCATAAAATTCTCCGCTTCTGAATCATTTAACCTTTTCAGACAATATACCACATTATCTGTAAAAGTCAAACATCTTTTGCTGATATTATGGCAAAAAGATCTCTATACTGCGGAAAATATCATTTGCGGTCTGCTTTCAGCTGCTGCCTGTGCCGCAAGTTCAGGCGTGGTGATGCCGCTCAGAACAAGACAGGAACAAAGACCGTTGGCGTTGGCACCTTTGATATCAGAGGCAAGGGAATCCCCCACCATGGCGATCCGCTCCGGAAGAACTTTCTTTCCAAGCCGCATTTCAAGTTCTGCCATGATCCCCCGGTAGATGAAGGAATAGGGCTTGCCGATATAGAGGGGGTCCACCATGATCCCCGCATCTTTGAGGACGGCACAGACGAATCTTGCCTGGGCGCCGCTGCCGATCCCCATGCCGCTGTGGGAGCATGAGGGCCAGTAACTGTCCGGGTTGACTACGACCATAGGAGCATCGGGACGGGCAAGAAAGAAGTTGAAGATCCCTTCCATGGCAGGCTGCCAGTCATAGGAGCCTTCGCCGAAGAGCACCCCCTGACATAAAGGGAGTTCCGCCGGGTTGGTGGTGACACGCAATCCGCTGAGATCAGCATAACTGGGAGTGCCCAGCTTACCACACTGAAAGAGGAGTCCCCCCTGATAGTTGGTATCTTCTTTCCAGAATTTCAGCGCATCGCCGCAGGAATAGATCCGCTCTTTGGAAACAGGGATATCCCCCCGTTGCAGTATGGCGGCTTTCTCTTCATGGGAGTTGCAGCTGTCATTGGTGAGCAGAAAATAAGGGAATCTTTCCTCTTCCAGCATGGTCAGGATCTCTTTTGCGCCGGGGAGGGGGCGTCCGCCGGAAGAAAGTGTTCCGTCAATATCAAAGAGGAGTGCATCAAACTTTTCTCTGCCGCAGCGGCAGAAATATCGGGTGAATGTTTCCATGAAAAGTTACCTGGGGGTTATTTGCTGCTCAGGAGTGCGTAATGGTGTGAAGACTTATCTTCAAGGAGCAGTTTGCGGCAGAACCAATAGAGGAATATTCCGTTGACGATCGCCCAGAGAGTCCATGAAAGAGGATACGCCAGAACGAGTGTTTCAATGGTAGGAGTGGCGGCAAAGGCGGTTTTGATCCAAAGTATACGGAATCCGCAGGCGCAGATCAACGCCGAAACTGTGGGGATCATGGCGTGTCCCAGACTCCGGAGGGCGCCTGCTGACACATCCGCAAGACCGCAGAGAAAATAGGTGGTAAAGACGATCTTTATACGCCTGAGCCCCCACTCCGCCACGGCAGGATCAGAGTTGAAAAATCCCATGAGCATATTGCCTCCCGCCGTCATCAGACCGCCCAGGACTATACCCATAAGAACAGAACCGGCAAAACCGATCCACAGACAGCGCATGATCCTTTTGAATTTTTTTGCACCGAAGTTTTGTCCGGCAAAGACGATGACCGTCTGTTGAGAGGAGTGGATCGCTGAATACAAAAGCCACTCCAGACAGACGGTCGCTGTCATGCCCGCCATGGCTTGAGCTCCGAAGGTGTTGATGGCACCCTGGATGATGATGTTGGAAACAGAAAAGAATATTCCCTGAACCCCCGCCGGAACCCCGTAAGCAAGGAGTTTCCGCAAGGCCGGCCAGTCAAAGCGCAGATTTTTCAGAAGCAGACGGCTGGCGCCCCGGGCTGTGGTCATAGCGCGTATAACAAGATATGCCGAGAGCCCCTGAGAGATCACAGTGGCAATGGCAACGCCTGCAACATCCCACTTGAAAAGGGATACGAAGATAAGATTGAGGCCCACATTGACGATACCGGCGGCAATAAGAAAATAAAGAGGCCGCCGGGTGTCACCCCCCGCCCGGAGTATGGAACAGCCGAAGTTGTAGATCATGCTGAAAGGGAGTCCGCAGAAGACGATCCGCATGTATAAAGCGGATTTTGGAAGAATTTCATCGGGGACATGGATCATTTTCAATGCCGGAACACACAGCGCTATTCCCAGCAGGGCGATTGCTATTCCGCCCAGAATGGCAAAGGTCATGGCTGTGTGGATCGTGCGGCTCAGATTGATTCTGTCTTTTGCTCCGTAATATTGCGCCGCAAGCACATTGGCACCGATAGAGATACCTACAAGCATATTGACCAGCAGATTGATAAGATCGGCGGTGGTTCCGATGGATGCCATGGATTGAAAGGATCCGAAGTTGCCGATGATGATCAGGTCGGCGGCGTGAAACGCAAGCTGCAGAATATAGGTGATCGCAAGGGGAATGGCATAACGGATCATTTTTCCCAGCAGGGGGCCGTTGCACATATCCATATTGAAGCGGTTGATAGCCATAAAAGAAACTCCTCTGAAAAACATTTTTCTAATATACCATGAAAAGTTCATCTTTTCAATCAAAAACATTCTTCAAGGCTGAAAATCAGGGGGATTTTGATTTGACAAAAGGAGAGAGAAGTATTATATTACCGGAAGGCGTTGATTAAAGGAGAGGCTTCAAATGACGAATATTGAGACAAATTTTAAAGCTGCGTGTGAAAAGTATGCGACTTGGGGAATAAATGTTGAAAAGGCTCTTGAAGAGTTGGCAGAGATCCCCGTCTCGCTGCACTGCTGGCAGGGGGATGATGTGAACGGGTTTGAAAAACATGCAGGGGGAACCTCTGGCGGTATTCTCTCTACCGGGAATTATCCCGGCATGGCACGGAATCCTGAGGAACTCCGCGCTGATCTTGATCTCGCATTCAAACTTATTCCCGGCGCTAAAAAGCTGAATCTTCATGCTATTTACCTTGATACGGATAAAATCGTGGAACGGAACAAGGTCGAACCTGAACATTTCGCATCGTGGATAGAGTGGGCGAAAGCAAAAAATTGCGGTCTGGATTTCAACCCCACTTTTTTCGGGCATCCAAAAGCTGCCGACAATCTGACCCTTTCTCATCCGGATAAGGGGATCCGCAATTTCTGGATCGAACATGGTATGGCGTGCCGTAAAATCGCCGCCGCCATGGGAAAGGCACTGGGAAAAGTGTGTATTATGAATACCTGGATCCCTGACGGCTTCAAAGATATTACGGTTGACCGCAGAAGTGCCAGAAAACGGCTTGTCGATTCACTGGATCAGATGTTTGCTGAAAAGCTGCCGGCAAAATATATGCGCGATGCGGTCGAATCCAAACTTTTCGGGATCGGTGTGGAAAGCTGTACGGTGGGCTCCAATGAGTTCTATCTGGGATATGCTGTAAAAAATGATCTTCTGCTCTGTTTGGACTCCGGACATTTTCACCCCACTGAAGTCATCAGTGACAAGATCAGTTCAGTTTTGTGTTTTCTGGATGAGATACTGCTCCATGTGAGCCGTCCGGTGCGCTGGGATTCAGATCATGTGGTGCTCTTTGATGATGAACTTCAGAATATCGCAGCTGAAATCATCCGCAACGGCGCCCGTCGTGTCCACATCGGTCTTGACTACTTTGATGGAACCATCAACCGCATCGCCGCCTGGACCATTGGAACAAGGAATATGCAGAAAGCTCTTCTTGCAGCCCTGCTTCAGCCCCGGAAAGAGCTTGCTGAAATGGAAAAGAAATTTGTCAATACACGGAAATTGGCGCTTCTTGAAGAGTTCAGACAGCTCCCCATGGGGGCGGTATATGATTACTTTTGTGCCCGGTATGAAGTTCCATGCGGCATCGGATTTATGGATGAGATTGAAAAGTACGAGAAAACAGTTCTTTCTGCACGATGTTGAGACGGCCGGGAAAGAAAAAGAGTCTTGTGCTGTTTAAAAAAACGCTAAATTTACATCCGGCTGGATTTCTCAGGATGAAAGCAGGAGAAAAAGGCTGATGTTGCAGAAAAATTTATCATGAAACAACCTGATGAAAAGGAACTTGCCCGACAACGGCAGGGACATCGTGAAAGACTGCGGGAACGGTTTCTGAAAGAAAGTATATCGGTACTGCACTCCTATGAGATATTGGAGTATCTGCTTTGCATGCTGATACCGCGCCGGGATGTGAAACCTGTTGCCAAGGCTTTGCTTGAGCATTTCAACTCTGTTTCTGCTGTACTTGATTCATCGGTTGCGGAGCTTGAAAAGTTCGGTTTGACTCATAGAGTTGCCGCAGATATTGTTTTCTTGCGTCAGCTGATAACTGTTTACCAGTATGAAAAGGTGGCGGATCGTCCTTTTCTGGAAAATTCAGAGGCTGCCGTACTCTATCTGCAGGCAAAGCTCGGCAGCAGTAAAAAGGAGACGCTGATGGTCTTTTATTTGGATTCTGCCAGAAAAATCGCCGGGATCTGGGAACACGCGGGTACTGTCAACTGCGCTTCGATCGCTCCCCGCGAAGTCGTGGAACGGGCTTTGCTTTATCACGCAACCGGAGTTATACTGGTTCACAATCATCCTTCCGGCAGCTGCAAGCCATCAGCAAGCGATATTGATTTTACGAAAACCATCTATAATGCTCTGGAACTTTTCAATATAAAACTTCTGGATCATCTGATTGTTGCCAGAAACGACTACCGCAGTTTGATGAAGTGACTGTCAGAGGCAATTTCAAAACTCCTCAAAATTGTCAAAGCGCCCTCGCTTCGATCTGATAAAGGGAGCGTTTTTCCGCCTTCGCATAAAGCTGCGGCGGGACAAGCGCCTGTTACCTTGCAGGCAGCAACCCTTGTCACGGCATAGCCTTGGCGACGCCGGATCAAACTACCCTTTACAGCTCTTTGCGAATGACATCTTTGCCATTTTTTGAATGACTTTTGAAATTACCTCT
>JAFWBQ010000013.1 GCA_017507125.1 Lentisphaeria bacterium | reverse complement strand
GCAAAGATGTCATTCGCAAAGAGCTGTAAAGGGTAGTTTGAGGCTGCTACCTGCAAGGTAACAGCCGAAAACGCTCCCTTTATCAGATCGAAGCGAGGGCGCTTTGACAATTTTGAGGAGTTTTGAAATTGCCTCAAAATAAAAGGAGAAAAAGGTGAAATTTCTGTTCTTATTGTTCATAACAGCACTCCTGCTGCCTTTGAGTGCCTCGCCCCATTTTGCAACGAAGCCCCGGAGTCCCCGCTCGGTGAAAATGAACCGCTCCGTTATCATGATGATTTCCAAAGGCAAGGTCAAATTCCAGCTTTATGTGCCTGCCCGGAGTCCGGAAAAAATCAAGCAGGGCGCGGTTCAGTTTGCCCTCTATCTCTCTGAGATCTCAGGCACAAAGATCACTCCTGTCAGTAAACTGCCTGCGGACAAAAACATTACCGTTCTGCGTTACGGTGATGCTGCTTTCGCCAAAGCCAACAAAGTGGATCTTGCCAAACTGGACCGTGACGGATTTGTGATCGCCTCTTACGGCAATCAGATCCTGATCGCAGGCGCAGATGCCGTGAAAGATGACAAAGGCCACGGAACCCTTTTCGGCGCTCAAGATTTTCTGGAGCGTTTTGCCGATGTCAGATTCTATTTCCCCGGCAAGTTCGGAACGCTCCTCCCCCGTAAAAAGGATTGGAGCGTCCCCGGCATGATCATCTTTGACCGCCCCGACCATCAGTATCGTGACATTTACTGGGGAAACTCCTGCAAATGGCATGATCCTTCGCTGCCGAGACACACTGCCATTGCGGCACATAAAAAGGAGCTCAGGCTCAACACCAGCGGACTTTACAACTGCCACGGACTTGCCTATATGGGGTATGTCAAACGCTTTGCCAAAACTCACCCTGAATACTTTGCCACCCGTATGGACGGGATCCGTGCCGATGGTTCCATGGTCCGTGACCCCAGCGACGCCCATGGACATATCTGTTTCAGTTCCGGTATTATGGAAGAGATCTATCAGGATGCCCGTGCCATGATGTCGAGCCGTGCCGCCGTGGATAAACGCAATATGACCGGCGCCGCAAAGTGGTACATTTACTCCGGATGCTTCAACATGATGCCCAATGACTCCATGGTACGCTGCCGCTGCAAAAAGTGCGCTCCCTACCACGAAGGTCTGGGGATCGCCAGCGGTTACAGCGACAAAGCTGCCGATTTTCTCTGGGAGAGACTCCTTTCCATCCCCAACCGTCTGAAAAAGGAAAAGGTTCCCGGATTCATCACCATGATGGCTTACGACCTCTGCCGTGAAGTCCCCAAACGCCAGATCCCTGACAACGTGATCATGCAGTTTGCCCACTTTGGTCCCTGGGGAAAACTTGATCCTGCGAAACAGAAAAAAGATATTGAACTTATGGCACGCTGGGCAAAGAAAATGGGCTTCAAGATCTACACCTGGAACTACGCCACTAAAGCCGCTGCCCGGGGCGTGCCTTTTGTCCCCAACTTCACCCCAAAAGCCATCGGAGAATATTACAAGTCACTCTATCCTTACTCTTTCGGAACATTCCTCGAAAGCGGAACCGACCACTGGATCTTTTCACACCTGAACAACTACATGTTTTCCAAGGTCATGTGGGATATCAACACCGATCCTGAAGCGCTCCTTGCGGATTACCGCAAACGCATGTTCGGCGCCGGTGCCGCCCCCATGAAGGAGTTCATGGAAACCCTGGAACGCCACTGGATCAAAGATGTGATCAACAACGTGGTCATGACTGCCATCGGTCCCGTTGTCCGTCCGCCGTCAGAGTACAAGGTCATGAACACGATCTACTCTCCGGAAGAAATAAAAAGGATCAACGCTCTTTTTGACGAGGCTGAAAAGCTTGCAGCCAAAGACAAAGGTGCTCTCGGGCGTATCAAATTCCTGAGAAAAACCCTTTGGGGACCTATGAACAACGCCTCAAGAGACTACTTCAAAAAGGCATCAGCCATTGAAAAATGGACGGCAGATGCCGCGCCTTTGAAAGCCGGGGAACAAATCATCATCGACGGCAAGGGCAATGACACAGCATGGAGCAATGCGCCTGCTGTCACACTGATCCCACTGGGTAAAAATGAAGCTGAAGTTCTTACCACCGTCAAGATGCTTTACGATAAAGAGAACCTCTATTTCCTCTTCGACTGCAAAGAGCCCCATACAGACAAAATGTTCCGGACAAAACGGAAATTCGACGATTCCATGATGTGGTCAGACAATGCCATTGAGATCCATCTTGATCCCACGGGTACACGGAAAGAAAATTATCAGTTTATGATCGACACCTTCGGCGGTTTGACCGACCTGCGTGTCATCAATAAACCTTTCAAAAACGACTTCAAATGGAACAGCGGCGCTGAGGCAAAATCGACTGTTCTTCTCGGCAAGGGATGGTTTGCGGAAGTTCGCATTCCTTTGAAATCCATGCCCAAAGTCAACGGAAACAAAATCGTTGCAAACTTCAACCGTCACCGCATCCTCAACGGTATCAAAGCCCACAAATACTACACCTGGAGTCCCTATGCCAAAACCTTCGGGGATCAGGCGAACTTCGGTTATATCCATCTGGGTATCAGAGAAGACAAAAACAAGCTCTCTGACGGCGATTTTCTTCACTCCGGCATCAAATGGTCAAAAAAGAGTGACTGGACGTACTCGGGCCCCATGCCCAAACGCGATACAAGATGTTTCCGTACCGCCGGCGTCTCTCTGCTCCTTGAAGGCCACCGCAGCGGCATGGCACACCGGATCAAAGGGGGAATCAAACCCAACACCACCTACTCCTTGAGTTTCTTTGTCCGTCAGGAAGATGTCAAACTGAACCCCGGCAAAGGCACCATGGGCAGCGGCTTCTATGTCCGGGTGGATGACGGCAACGGTGTGGTAAGACAGTTTCCCCGACACCCCTTCTTCGGCAGTGTCCCGTGGACGAGATGGGAATTCACCTATCGCACAGGTGACAAAAAGCCGGGGACAACTTATAAACCTTACTTGCACTTTATCTTGCGTAACAGCTCCGGCAGAGTCTGGGTCGATCATGTAAAACTTACAGAAGTGCCTGACAAAAAATAAGGCGTTACAAACAAACGCTTTTGCGGGGAAGAGCCTTCCGGGATCTTCCCCGCCTCTTTTTTCCATCGCCATTTTATAATTGGT
>JAFWBQ010000012.1 GCA_017507125.1 Lentisphaeria bacterium | reverse complement strand
GCAAAGATGTCATTCGCAAAGAGCTGTAAAGGGTAGTTTGAGGCTGCTACCTGCAAGGTAACAGCCGAAAACGCTCCCTTTATCAGATCGAAGCGAGGGCGCTTTGACAATTTTGAGGAGTTTTGAAATTGCCTCAAAATATTATTTCTTTTCTTTTTTCATGCAAAACAGCTTGCAATATCTTTTTCAAGGCGTTAAATTAACACAGTACCGCATTTTTTGACAGAATTTTGAACTTGTTGAAGAAAAAAGCATACGGGAGTACGGCTTATGAAACATGCAGATGAAAGTTTGGATCCGGCAAAACACCTTCACATCTTCACTCGATCAGCGTTCACGCTGATTGAACTATTGGTTGTTATTGCGATCATCGCGATTCTTGCCGCCATGCTTCTGCCTGCCTTGCAGCAGGCTCGGGAGAGGGGCAAGACGTCAAAGTGTGTCAACAACCTGAAACAGATCTACGGCGGCCTCGCCGGGTACGCCGACGGAAACAAAGACTGGATGACCCGCCGTATGCAGAACCGGGAGTTCTGGCACGATATCCGTCACTATCTGGGGATCCCTTCAAGCCGGTCCGGAATAAATGAGGTCGATGTTTACCGCAGAGAGCCTCTTGCCATGTGTCCCTCTGATGTTTTCAGACTCAATTTGAATCAGGTGGTCAACATGTGGTACTCCTACGGATTGAACTTCTATGCCAGAAACGATATTGTGAGCCTTGATCCTGCCTATGCCCGTTTGCAGCGTCTTTCTGCGCCCCGGCATCCCTCGCGGATCATCGTATTGATCGACTCATTCCGCAACGACAACGCTCCCGGCGGATACGTTCATGTGGCAGGAACCGTCTGGCCCCTATTACTAAAGACCGCAACAACGGTTCCGTGGATCTGCGCCACAACAATAAAGCCAATGCCTTTTTCTTTGACGGGCATGTGGGGAACTTTGACCAGGGAAAACTGGTCAGCAATGACCGCATCATCCACGACGGAAATTAAAAGTTTGTTTCAAAAGAAGAGCTGAACCATAAAAAAAAGGACTATCGTATGAAAAAAATCACAGCTTTCCTGCTCCTCGGAGCAGTTGCTCTGCTTTCAGGCGCAGAGCCGGGAAACTTTGAACACGCCATCAGAGTACTGGCGGAAAATCCCCCTGCCAGAAAATGTGTTCTGGACGCAAAAAAATCCATTCCGCTGAGCATCAAAGGCAAACCCTGTGTGGAAATCATCGTGCCTCCGGGCGCCCCCTCTGTGGTGCGGGTTGCCGCAGAAGAGCTGCAATATTTTCTTTCCGCCTCTCTGGGCGGCAAAGTGCCCGTTCTGAGAAAGCCCGGCAAGGCGCTCACAAAAATCCATCTGGGGGACTCCGCCGGACTGCGTAAGCTGGGCGTGGATGCCGCAAAGCTCTTTACGGAGGGCTTTGTGATCCGCACTTCAGGCAATGATATTTTCATCGCCGGAAGAGACATGAAACAGAATTTCGGTCAGGGCTGGGGCGACGGCGACCGGGGAACTCTTTTCGGGATCTACGGTTTTCTGGAAAAATTTCTGGGATGCCGTTTCTACTTCCCCGGTGAAATAGGTACCATCATCCCCAAACATGCTGATTTCTCCCTTCCCGGCATTGACATTTTTGACCGTCCCGACTACCCCAGACGCAACATCTACCCCGGACCTCCCGCCAAATGGTTCCCCGAAAATGACGGCAAAGAAAACCGCAAACGCCACTACATGCGGATGCGTCTCCAGAGCTTCTACATCCCTGTCTGCCACAGCCTTGAAAGATTGCAGTATCCGGAGCGCTTCGCCAAAACAAGACCCGACTTTTTCGCCCTTGCCCCCACAGGCAAACGGTACCTTGACCCCGGCAGCAACGTTTACGGCAACCTCTGCTTCACCAATCCCGACTTCAGAAACGAACTCTACAAAGATGCCGTTGCCTATCTCACAGGCAAAAGTGCCAAATCCCGCGGCATGACCCGCTGGGATCACAGCATTGCCCGCAAGGGATTTTTCAATATCATGCCCAAGGATCTCTTCAGAGACTGCTGCTGCGCCAACTGCAAAAAGTTTGAGCGTGCCGATCTGGTGTGGGATCTGATCTGCGACATCGCCAGCCGCCTCAAAAAGAACAATATCCCCGGATATGTCACCGCTCTTGCCTATGCCCACTACTGCAACGTGCCCAACCGGGAGATCCCCGACAATGTGCTGGTGATGGTTTCCGCTCAGGGGCCCTGGGGCGACAAGAATCCCCCGGCGCGCAAGGCTCATGATGCCCGCATCGCCGCATGGTACAAAAAGACGGGCCACAAACCCTGGACATGGAGCGCCGTCTACAAATACGGCGGTTTGCAGCTCCCCAATGTGCCTCCGTCAACGCCCCGCGCCATCATCAACTACTTCTCACGGCACAAAAATGACCTGAGCGGCTCTTTCATGGAGTCAGAGACCGACCACTGGATCTTATCGTTCCTCAACTACTACGCCTTCTCAAAGGTGGCGTGGAACAACGATACCAATGCCGATCAGCTGCTCAACGAATTTTATTCTCTCATGTTCGGCAAAGGCGCCAAACCCATGGCGGGATTCTTTGAGTCCATGGAAGATATCTGGATCAACAAGGTGGCAGGACGCATCGTTGAGACCCCTCTCGGTTCCAACGCCGTTCCCCCGTCAGATTACGAAGTCTGGGAAAAACTCTACTCCCCCGCCCAGCTCAAAAAGATGGAGCAGTTCATCGCTCAGGCACTCAAACTTGCCGGAAATGACACCATGGCAGTCAAGCGGATCCGCTACTTTGAACGCCATCTGCTGGGACAGATCAAAACCGGCGCTGATAAGTACTTTGCCACCCGCGCCGCCGTGGACGACTGGCGTTACACGGTGCTGAGCCTCCCCGGCGCCCCCGATGAAAAGGCGTGGGCAAAGGCGCCTGTTTCCTATATGATCCCGTGGAAACCCGCAGACACCTCGGATGTCCACTCCTCTTTCAAGGTGCTGCGTGACAGCAAAAAACTCTATTTCCGGGTCATCTGCGGCGAAAATGATCTTAAATCCATGATCACCGACCGCTCCGGCAGAGACAATCCCGATCTCTGGCAGGATTCAGTGGTGGAGTTCTTCCTCAACGGTTCCGGCGACAGAAAGGTTTACAACCACTTCATCATCAACTCAAAAGGGGAGATCTACGACTCAAAGATCACCAAGCTGGGCGCCAAAGGCGTCACCGATCTCAAGTGGAACTCCAGAGCTGTTGCCAAAACTGTCATCGGCAAAGATTTCTGGCAGCTTGACTTCACAGTCCCCCTTGCCGATCTGGGCAGGATCGACCCCAAAAAATTTGTGGCCAATGTGGGCAGATTCCGGGTACTGAAACACAAATCCGAGATCTTCAGCTGGTCTCCCTACATCAAGAACTTCCACGATCTTGAGAACTTCGGTATCTTCGTCTTTGCCGATCAGCTCCCCAAAGATGAAAATCTGGTGAAAAACGGCGACTTCACAGCTCCTGCGAAAGGACGCTCATTCGGCGGTGTATGGCACACTTCACAGCAGGAGTTCAAACAAAACATCTCCCTTGACACCACCACCTACCGGGTGGGGGGCAAGTCCCTGAAGATCACTGCCGCCGACGGTCAGAGAGCCAGAGGAGTCACCTTCTTTTTCAATCCTCCTCTGAAGCCGGACACCACCTATAAACTCACCTGGCAGATCAAACTTGACAAAGTGACCCAACAGGGCAAAACCAGCGGTGCAGCGGTGAATATCGCCTCCCCCGGAAACATGTTCTACCCCCGGAACTGGTACTGCGGCACCATGCCCTGGACACGGCAGGGATGGATCTTCACCACTCCCAAAGAGAACAAAAAGAAGCTCTCTTACCTGCGCCTTTACCTCTTCCGTGCCGCCGGGAGTGTCTGGTTTGATGATATAAAACTTGTTGAAGTGAAAAAATAAAAGTTCCCCGTTTCCATGAAAACCGTTCTTGTTACAGGCGCCTCCTCGGGCATCGGACTTGCCGCTGCACGGCGTTTTGCCGCTGACAACTGGCAGGTCATACTTCTTGCCAGAAGAGGGGATCTCCTTGAAAAGCTCCTCTCTGAACTTCCCTGCGCCCCGGGAGCACGCCACTCCTGTATCGCCGGGGACTACGCCGATCCCGCCACAGCGGAAAAGACGGCGGAACTCCTTGAAACATACGACACCCTTGACGCACTGGTCAACTGTGCGGGCGTCATCGGCATTGATGAGGCTGTGGGATCTGATCCGGCAAAGTGGCGTCTCCCCTTTGATACCATGTTCAACGGAGCGGTCAACATGACCCGCTGCGCCGTGCCTTTCATGAAAGAGGGGGGCAGGATCGTTCATGTGACCAGCATCCACGCATTCCGGGCGGAAAAGATGTCTTCCGCCTACGGATGCGCCAAAGCCGCCATCACCCAGTACTGCCGCTCCCTTGCCCTGGAGCTGGCGGAAAAGGGGATCCTTGTCAACGCCATCGCGCCGGGATTCATCCGCACCCCCATGAGCAGCGCCTCAGGCGTCTGTGAACTGGATACCCCATGGTTCAGAGAAAACTATGTTTCCGGGCACCACCTGCCCCTGCGCCGGGCGGGAACACCTGAGGAAGCCGCCGGCGTCGCCGCCTTCCTCTGCGGTCCCGACGCCTCTTATATTACAGGCCAGACCATCGTTGTGGACGGCGGACTGACCATAACATTTTAATTCCGGGAGCTTACTGGTAAAATGAAAATTGAAAATGTTGAATTTCATTATCTTGCAGATGATGTGATCCGTAATATCGGCGACGGCAGTCAGGACGCCCTGCTGGTCAGAGTCATTATGGATGACGGCAGCGAGGGCTGGGGCGAATGTGAAGCAGCTCCCCTTGTTTCTATCGCCGCCTGGTGCTGTCCCATGTCTCATCTGGCGTGCAAACCCCTCAAAGATACGGTCCTCGGATTTGAGATCAATACCCCTGAGGATATTGCACGTCTCACCAATGCCGTGCGGAGCAACAGCTTTGATCTGCTGCAATCCGACCACACCCTTTCCGGTATCGATATCGCCCTCTGGGATATGCTGGGCAGAAAGGCTCAAGTGCCTGTATGGAAGCTGCTGGGGTACGAAAAAGCATTCCCCAAAACCGCTTACGCCTCCCAGCTTTTCGGCGACACGCCTCAGGAAACCTATGAAAAGGGGTTGCGCTGCCGCAAAGAGGGGTTCCGCGCCGCCAAGTTCGGCTGGGGACCTTTCGGGCTGGGAGAGGCGGCGCAGGATATTGAACACCTGCGCGCCGCAAGAGAGGGAGTAGGCGATGAAGTGGCCCTCATGATCGACGCCGGAACCGTCTGGGGCAGCAATACCTCACGGGCGGCAGAGGTGATCCCTGAACTCCTCAAGTGCCGCGCCGTCTGGCTTGAGGAACCCTTTACCTCAGGCGCCTTGAAAGCCTACGCCGCTTTGTCGGAGCTCCCCGGATGCGCCGGACTTATGGCAGGGGGCGAGGGCGCCCACAATCCTGACATGGCGAAAAACCTCATTGACTTCGGCAAGGTGGGGTTCATCCAGATCGACACCGGACGCATCGGCGGCATCACCTCTGCCAAAGAGGTGGCGGATTACGCTTTGCAGAGAGGCGTCACCTTTGTGAACCACACCTTCACCACCAGTCTGGCGCTTTCAGCCTCCATCCAGCCTTTCGCCGGCATGAAGGACTCCTGCTGGTGCGAGTTCCCGGTGGAAAGCGCTCCGCCGGCACGGAAACTGACCACTCAGCGTCTGCTCCCGGATGCCGACGGCATGATCGCGCTCCCCGACGCCCCCGGTCTGGGCGTGGAAATCAACTTTGAGACCCTTGAACGCTACGGCCGCAAGGTGAAAATCGAATATGAAGACAATGTTATCTGGGAAATGAAATAAGTTTTATGAACAAAGTACAGATCCTTGTACCGCCCCCCGCGGTACTTAAAAACGGCGAACCTGACGCCCACGGCATGAACCGTTACTTCAACTGGATGGCGGATCACGGCGTTGACGGACTCTTTATCAACGGCAGTACCGGGGAGTTCACGCGCCTGACCGATGATCAGAAAGTTGAAACGCTCCGCATTGCAAAAGAGAGTGTGGGCAGTCGCATGTATCTCATTGCCGGCGCCATCACCGGCTCCGCCGATCTGACCTGCCGTCTGGCAGCCAGATATAAGGAGTACGGCGCCGATGCCATCGCTGTGGCGCCCCCCTATTACTTCAAGCACGATCAGGAGTCCATAAAAGCCTTTCAGCTTGAAGTGGCGGAGCGCTCCGTGCTGCCTGTTTATCTCTATGACATCCCCGCCTTTTCAAACGGCATGAGCTTTGAGACCATCGTTGAATTGAGCGCCCACCCCAATATCATAGGTCTGAAAGACAGTTCAAGGGATTTTTCACGGTTTGAACTGCTGCTCTCAACCATCAAAAAGAGACGGCCTGAGTTCAAGATCTACACCGGCACCGAAGAACTCTTGCTCGTTTCTCTCATCATGGGCGCTGACGGTGCCACCATCGCCACAGCAGGCATCGTGCCGGATCTGGTGCGCCGCCTTGCCGATGCCTTTGAAAAAGGGGATCTTGCCGAAGCGAAAAAGGTGCAGTTTGAACTGCTCCCCATGATCCGCAAGTGGGCGTCAAAGGATTTCCCTGAAGGGTTCCGGGACGCTGTCGCCGAACTGGGCTTTCTCTGACCCTGCCCCGGCGGAAAACTCTTTTCAACAAACACACCCCGGAAGGAACATTGAACCGTGAAGAAAATACAAAACACCTGGATCGATGAAGAGCTGATACTCAATGACTCCGGCTCCTTTGAACGCATGTGGGACTACATGGGGGGAGATCAGGAGGATCAGCTGCCCTTTTCATTTTACGCCGGCACCGCTGAAAAATTTTCCCCGCCCCGCATCACGGCGCGGAAAAACAGCCGGACTCTTCTCTTTGAGTCCAAATCTCTCCAAGTCACCCTTTCTCTTGAGTACGACAGGGAAAACCATATTCTTTTCCGCAGAGACACCCTCACCAATCTGAAAAAGAAACCTCTGCTCCTCAGGCGCTATCTGGCAAGATTTCCCCTGAACCGGGGAGAGTATGAAATACATTCATCCCAGAGCTTCTGGTGCCGTGAAGATCAGGGGAAGTGGGAGTCTTTGCGCGCAGGGAGTCTTGATCTTCACTCCCGTCCCGGGCGTTTCTGCGAAGGCTCCGTTCCCTTTGCGGTGCTGCGGGATCCATACAGCACTCACGCCCTTGGTTTTCTGGTCTTCCCCGAAGGGGACTTTCTGCTCCGTTTCACTGCCGCAAGCCGAAACGGCATGATCGCAGATATGACCGTTGAAGCAGGCCTTTCAGATGACCGTCTGGAGCTTGAGATCGCTCCCGGCGAAAGCTGGGAGGCTCCCCCTGTGGTGATCCAGAAGCTCCCCGGCAGAGAGGCCCATTCGGGCGCCGCCTCCATGAACCGTTTTCTCAACCGCCTCTTCCCTCCCCGGAAAACCCCTCTCCCCGTGGTCTACAACACCTGGCTCGACCGCATGGGTTCCCTTGAACTCCCCCGGCTGCGGGAACAGCTCGCCGCCGCAAAAGAGTGCGGCTGTGAAGTTTTCGTGGTGGATTACGGCTGGTACAACGACAACGGCGCATTCACCCGGCTCAACAACTGGGATGAACACCTTGACCGCGCCTTTTTCGGGAAGATGAATGAGTTTGCCGACGAGGTCCGCAAAGCAGGGCTGGGATTCGGATTCTGGGTGGAGTTTGAGTTCTTTTCAACGGAATCCGATGTTGTGAAAGAACATCCCGACTGGTTCTTCCCCTCGGCGCACCCCCATATCGTTTCCCCGAAAATCTGGCTCCCTGAGGTGGAAGATCATCTGGTCAACACCCTTGCCGATACCATCCGCCGCTACAAGGCGGTCTATGTCAAAAACGATATGAACCACTCTCAGGGATACGAAAGCTCCCGACTCAATGCCTATTGCAAAGGGCTTGAAAGAGTCATGAGCCGGGTGAAAAAAATGCTGCCTCAAGTGACCTTTGAAAACTGTTCCTCAGGCGCCTTGCGTATGGCGGCAGGCTCCATGGTCAAAAACTTTGACCTCCACTTCATCAGCGACAACGGTTCCCCCCTTGAAAATCTGCGGATGATCCAGCAGATGGGGTGCCGTTTCCCCGTGGGACGCATCTATCACTGGTATGTGGGGTGCCAGCTCCATCCGGGGGAAGAGAGTTCCTTCAGAGAAAACACCGTCATGCAGGTTCAGGCCGCCACCTGGTTCCGCGCCCAGTGCGAGGATCTTTATTTCGGACTCCTCAGCTGTATGACCGGGGCTTTGGGATTTTCCTGCGACCTGAGATCTTTTTCAGCAGAAAACCGGCAGATCATCAGAAAATGCACAGCGTTCTACAAGGAACACCGGGAAAAAATATGCCGGGCAGAGCCTTATTTTCTCACTGCTCCTGAATACTTTGAGAAAAGAAGAGGCTGCCTTGCTCTGCAGCTCTCCGACCCTGTGACCGATACCCATTTTCTTTACATCTTCCACAGCATCTGCGACGGCGATTTCAAGCGCGTCTTCCATCCTCAGGCTCTGGATGAGAAGAAAAAATATCAGATTATTGAAAAATTCCCTGAAGAAAAAGCTCCCGCGGTCCCCCTTGAGGGCGCCCTCCTTGCCCGCAGGGGCATCACTGCGGTTTTTCCCTATGACCAGCTGGAGGGCTTCAGAGGAAAACTTTTTGTTATCACACCCGCCAAATAAAAGGATAAATTCATGAAAAAATCTGCGATTTTCATTGCAAATCAATGGTATGAGATCCCTCAGGCAGGGGGCATGATCCCCGGCACCACCCTTGAGGCTCAATGGCTCAACGACCGCGCAGGCGGTTTTGAACTGCGGAAACTGGCTCTGGTCAACAAAGGTACGGAAAGTGTGAAACTGGGTTCATGCCATCTGCTTGAAGCAGACGGACTCCCCGGATTCACCGCCGAAACCAAACTCTTTCTGGACTCAGGCGGCGGATGGCCCACCGGCGTCATCAAAACCACTGAACACTTTTTCACCCCCCGCTACGCCTGGGAGTACTGGCTCTCAGTCTACCAGCCCGCCGAAGAACGGGCATGGGCGGCAGAGATCATGGAAACCACAGAAGAAGCACTCACCAAAGGTGTCCCCGGCGCCAACTACTCTTTCGGCGGTATGGCAGGGATCCAGAACCCTGAGGGGGGCATGATCTATGCTTTCACCGCTCCCCTGCGCCAGTGTCACAGCTGCATCTATATCCTCACCGATGGCAAAACCGGCGCTCTGCGCCGTCTGGCGCTTTCATGCAACTTCTGCGGATTTGAACTGAAACCCGGATGCCGTATTGAGTCTGAAGAGATGGCAACAGGTGCTTTCAAATCTGCCCAGAGAGGCCTTGAGGCGTGGGCGGATATGTCCCTTGAACGCAGCAATATCAAGCTGCGCCACAAGGAAACGGCTGTGGGATGGCTTTCATGGTACGGCTACCGCCTGACCATCAGCGCCGAAGAGATCAACCGCATTGCCGACTTCATCAACGCCACCTATCCCGGATTCGGCTTCAAGTACATGCAGATAGATCTGGGGTACTGCGACCAGAACGTCCCCGGCAGATGGAAACTCCCCAACGAAAGATTCCCCGAGGGACTCCCCAAATTTGCCGAGGATATGAGAAAAAGAAACTTTGTCCCCGGCATCTGGTGCAGTCTTTACGATGTGGAAAAGGGAACGGTTTCAGCCGGAGAGACCCAGTCAATTGGCAAGTGGGCGTGGGAACCCCACTGCCCCACCTGCATCCTTGACCCCACTCATCCTACGGTGAAAGAGTATGTTGCTGACACGCTCCGTTACTTCAAGTCACTGGGTATCAAATACTTCAAGATAGACTTCCTCAACCGCACCGGACGCACCGATGAACTCTACACCCCCTGGGACAAAGGAGTCGTGCAGGGAGCGGGAACCTACCGCACCTCCCTTAAAAACATCATTGCCGAACTGGATGATGATGACTTTCTCTATGCCTGTTCCGATCTGACCATGCACGCCATGGGACTTTGCTCCATCACCATGAGCGCCTGCGACATCGGCAATACGGGGATCCGGAACGACGCGGAAAAACTTGAGTTTTTCAGGGAACAGTTCACCTCGACCATGAGCCGTTACTTTGTCCAGAACAAACTTGTCACCATGACCGCCGACTCCATCAACATCGCTCCTCCTGCCGACCTTGAAGAGGCGCGGATCCGGACTTTGTTCGTGGGGATCTCCGGCGGACAGATCTTCCTGGGCGACAAGTTCCAGCTGGCTTCACCTGAAGTCCTTGATCTGGTCCGCCGGGTGCTCCCCCCCTGGGGAAAAGTCGCGGTACCGGTGGATCTCTTTGCCGGAAAGACCCCTGAAATATTCCTTACCGAAACCCCTGAACGCAGCGTTTACAGCTTCTTCAACTTTGAAGAGGAGCGCCAGATGGAGCTTCAGCTCCCCGATGACCGTGAGTATCATGTCTGGAACTTCTTTGAAAAGCGGTATGAAGGCAAAGTCAAAGGCACCTTCAAACCCACTCTGCCCCGGGTGTCGGCAAGGGTCTACGCCCTGACCCCTGCGGAAGAGGCTCCCCAGGTCATCGGGACCTCCTTCCACTTCACCTGCGGCGCACAGGAACTTTCTGAAGTCCGGGTCGAAAACGGCACCCTCAAGGGACTCCTCACCCGCCCCGCCGGTGATAAAGGCAGCATCTTCATCATCAATAAAGAGGGAGCGCTCCGGAGCCTTGAAGTGACCGGCACCGGAACGCCCCTCGCCTGGGAGCTCTGATAAAGCGCCGGTTAATCAAGGTTTGAGGAAATCGTCATACTCCCCCCCTTTTTCCTTGTCACGGCGTCGTTCAACGAAGACGTGACAAGGAAAAAGCACTGAAGAAAAAGACTCTGTTCTCAGGCGGGAAACAGAGTCTTAAAATTTACGAAAGAAGTGATAAATCACTTTTTCAGGACTGAACGGCTGAATCCTCCGGCTTCCTTTTGCGTTAAATGCCCCATGTTGGAGATCCATGAACGCTCATGACGTTTCCGGAATTCCAGCAGAGTTTTATATTTTTTATCAAAGTCCGCCTGATTGGCAGGAGTGTTGTTGTGGGCTCGCTTGAAATGAGCTTCGGCAGTGATTTCTGCAAGCCGGGCGTGTTCAAGTCCAAGCTGGAAGAAACGGACATTCTCTTTTTCCCATTTGGTTGTGGCAATTTGTTCCGCTTTTTTAAGGATCTTTGCTCCTTGTGCAAAGTGGGCAGGAGTGAAAAGTTTTACGCAAATATCCCAGTTGTTCCAGACATTGATCCCCCATCCCAGTTCTTTCCGGATCTTTTTCACATCTTCCTCTGTAACAGAGTCAGAGAGCTTTTCCCAGAAATCAAAGTACTCCCGGATGACGGGACCTGCTTTGCCGAAACTTCCGAAATACTCATCTGCGATCTCTTCCACTGTCAGGTCCGGACGGGCAGTGAGGCGGGCAAGCACATACCACATGGGGCCCATATTGGCGTATTCACCCCGGAAGGTGTCAAAATGCGCCATTTTTGTTTCCGGCTTCTGCAAAATACGGCGGTATTCCGCAGCAAGTGGTCTCCAGTACTGCAGCGGATAGACTCCCCCTGACCAGGTGGTGTTGGGCCGGAACTGCATGACACAGCCGGTTTTCGCCCAGCCGTCCCACTCTTTGCGGGTCTGCGCCATCTTTTCTCTGGTGAGAGGGAAGAAAGGCGTCCCCACATAACCCACCATAATTTTGGAGTGGAGCTTCACATGCCGGGGGGGCAGAACGGTGTTGAGATAAGCGTAACCCATAACGGTCACTTTGGGATTGATTTTGCTCAAAGCCTTTTGCGTTTCCAGCCAGAATTTTGCGTACCGGTCCGAAAGAGAATTTTTGGTATAGCTGTAGCTGCCGCCTTCATCAACACCGAAGCCGCTGAAGCGGGTGCCTCTGGTTGGCGTCAGTTTTTTTGCCCAGTAATCAGCACCGCTGGGGTCGAACTCGGGCATATCCCATGCCCGGCATCCCTTGCAGGTGCACATTCCGGGAGTATCATTTTCGCAAATGCTGATGAAATCCTTTTCTTTGAACTTGCCCTTGGGTCCGTACCCCTGTTTGTAGTTTTCAACCATCTGTTTCATGAGAGCCGGACTTGAAACGCACATGGTGATGTAGCTGCCCCGCTTGTCCCCTTTGAGAGGACGGCGGGTCCCGTCGTGGAGCAGTGCAAAATATTCAGGATGTTTCCTGCCGTACCTTTTCCACCAGTTGCCGAATGCGTGTCCCGTATGGAACCAGTTGCAGTTTACAAAGCGGTGACGGATACTCCAGAGCTTGGTCTGAAGCGAATGATGGACCGCAAACTTTTTGTCATGCCAGAGATTGACAGAAGGAGAAGCGATCTTTGCATAACTGAAAGTCGCTGTCATCAAACGGGGGGCTGACTCCCGATCAAAAGGTTTGACGGCAATATTTTCAGACCGCTTGCAAAAGATGCCCCCGTCACCGGGACGGAGCCAGCGGAACTGCAATTCACGGTCAAGAAAATCGTAGACCGACAGAAGTGAACCGCACCCTGCCACACACCAGCCCACAAAGGTGCGTTCAGGACACGCAAGGTTGTATTGACTGACTTCCGCATCGTTGCCGTTGAGATAAAGATCTGCGGCGGTCGCTTTGACGCGCCAGGCGTGTCTTTCCCGGGACCGGGGAGCTGCGCCGTAACCCACATGGATACGGTTAGGGAGTCGCCGGGGAGCTTTTTCCACGGTCAGGGGAAGCTGCACTCCCGACATGAGTCTGATGTGTTTCTGCAGTTCCTCTGCGGCAAATTTGACGGAACTTACAGGCTTTTCGGGCAGAGCGATCTCAGCGGCGGCTTTGCCGTTTTTGACAATCTCAACAGCTCCGGCTGAAGCCAAAGCCGCAAATGTGAAGAGAAATATAAAAATCTGTTTCATGGTATTGTTTTTTCCTTTCATGGTAATGCTTTTCCTTAACGTTTGACCAGGAGCGGGAAAGGTCCGGTGGTTCCGTATTTGCAAGTGGGCGAAAAATAGACCTCTCTGCCGGTACTGTCGGTCGTCTTCAGTTGGTCAACGGTAAAGGTCTTTACAGAACCGCCAAAATTGAGGACATTGGTTTTTCTTGCGTGCCGGAACATTATACCACCGTAATTTTCTGTCTCACTGGTGGTCAGGACACGCTCCGGATAAAACCAGGTGCTGGGCTGGACATAATAGCAGAACCACTGGGCGGCATTGTTCTGCGGATAAGTCGATGCCGCCGATGCGCCGTCGGCAAAGACGGAAAGATTGGCGGAACCCGGCATTTTTTCAATTTCCGCTCTGGTCCAGGGACCGGGACGTTTTTTGTACCCGGCATGCAATCCGAAAAGCATATTGTATCCGTAGTTTGAACATTGTCCGGTGGGATTTTTTTCACTGCCTATTTCCGCGATCACATTGTTTGGTTCCCCGGCGCAGGAAAAGAGGTTGGGCGAGCTGATGTATTTATTGTCATAAAAGAGCCGCGGAATGGGGGCGCCGCTCCAGTTTTTCCCCCCTGAAAATTGGGAGAACCGGGTGGGACAATACTTGAAGTCTGTGGTATAAGCAAAGAAGGCAACTCCCAGCTGCTTGAGATTATTGATACACGAGGCACTTTTTCCAAAATCACGCGCCCTCTGCAGAGCAGGCAGCAGCATGGCGGCGAGAATGGCGATAATGGCTATGACAACCAGAAGTTCGATCAGCGTAAATCGGCGATGCATTTTCACCTCCTTTGTTTTTATTTTCGGGTAAATTTGACAAGAACGACACAGGAATCACCTGTGTAACCAATATCCACAGTATTTTCAATTTGTTCAAAATAGATCCTGTCAAGCTCATTGTGCTCATCCAGCAGCTCAACTCCGGAAATATCCACGCCGGAGTCAAAGGAAATGCGGATCCTGCCGCAACCGGTATTGGTGCGGTAGGCACTGACCAGAAGGGCATATTCTCCTTTCTCATTGTGACCGGCAAGAGCGTAAATGGGTTCTTCACATTCGCAGGAGATCCGCTCCGTGTAGCGGACGATCTCGCCGAATGCCTTCAAACCGTAATAACTGGGAGTCGGGGCATAGAGATCGTAGAGACCGTAACCGTTGGCACTTCCTGTGGTGTAGTAGTTTCCCATGTCGATGGGAGCATCCTGCCAGGCGGTCAGGACGGCACAGAGCATGGCGGCACTGTTGAGACCTTTGGATTCTCTGTAATATCCGGAGAGATACTTGCGCTGGACTTTCACAGGACTTTTGGAATACCATGCAGGATGACGGGGATGATAGTGCCACTCATTCAAGTGGAGTTCCGTATTTTTAAATCCGGCATCATCCAGCTTTTTCCGGACGTCAAAAACCATATCCTTGTGTTTCTGAACAGAGTCGCTATACATATGGCAGGAGTAAAAATCCAGAGGCGCATTGTGTTCTTTGCAGTAATTCAGAAAGTCAACGGCATATTTTTTGGGTTCGCCGTGAGAGGGACCGCCGAACTTCAATTCAGGGAAGGTGTTTTTCAGTATGGTTGCAAGTTCGCAGTAAAATTCATTGAATTCTTCAATGGTTCCGCCGAACTGCCGGGGAAGTTTTCTTCTGACGGCAACATCATTTTCCCACTCCCAATCCCAGTTTTCGGGTTCGTTCCAGATCTCCCAGTATTGGATATTCCAGTGATGTCCCTCCCATTTGCCGTAATTGTAGTGGCGGATGATATTGGCGCATACGGCAGCATATTTTTTTACATCTTTGGGTTTGTCGCACCAGTATCTTTTTTTGCCGTGTTCGATACTGACTCCCAGGCGGTACATGACCTGCGTACCGCAGTCCAGGATTTCTTTGATGTAATCATCAGTATGGGGGAAGTAGTAGTTGGCGGGATCTTCAGCATCAAAATCCATGTTGGGGAAGATCTGGGGGATATCCACCAGACGGCGGCCGGGATTTTCATAGGGCGCATCGTGAAGACGGGTGATGGGAATGTTGAGAGCCGCAAAATCAGGAGCATGATCGCCATAAGGATGATCTTCGGAATTGGAAAGCATGGAGGGCCCGAGATTGCCGCCGTTGATCTTACGGATCTTGCCTGCCGGAACTGAGAGATTGACTTTGACTTCTGAACGGGTCATGTTGTTCTCCTGATGGTTGATACGGATAAAAGTTTGTTTTGGGTGTCCGGGAATTACCTTAGCATTTGACCGCATTTTTTACAAGGGGAACAGAAGAGAAATTGAAGTGTTTGTTCAAGATGAATGGTATATATATGTAAGTTATTGAAAGATATTGAGTAATATTAAAAAAAACATCTTTAAGTGATGGTATATTTTTGATTTGTTCAGCAGAGAAACTTGAAAAATAAAAAAAATATGATATCTTATATACCATTGCAGCAGATGTCAAGAGGTATAAATATAATGGGCAAGCTCAATCTTTACGAAAACATCCGTGACAAACTTATGCTGGAACTGCTCAACGGCAAGTTCCGGACAGGCGATCTTTTTGCCACTGACGAGGAACTTTGCGCCCGTTTTCATGCCGGAAGAAACACTGTCCGTCACGCTGTCAGGCAGCTGGTGGAGTCGGGATATCTGACTTACCGCCGCCATGTGGGGATCTGTGTCGGCGCCAGGTATACGGGGAACAAACCTCATCAGCCCGACCGCAAAGTGCTTCTTATGGTTCCCTCATGGAGTTATGTCTACGGCTACAAATATGAATCCCTGCTTATGCCGGTATTGACTTCCGGGGAGGGACTTTCGCAGCCTTATGAAGTGGAGCTTGCTGCAATTGAAGAGTTTGAAGGACCGGATAAAAACTTTTCCGGCAGCGAAGATATTGTTCTGGCTGTCGATCCGGGCGAAAAGTGTATCGGAAAACTCCGGGATTTTATCGCATCCGGGGGCAAAGTTCTGATTTTTCACAACAATACAGATCTGCCCGGAGCCTGTTTTATCACTCCCGCAGGAGGCTGCCGGAGCGTTGTCAGATATTTTTATGATCTGGGACACCGGAATATCGGAATAATATGTCACTTTGGAGGACACAGGGAAAATTGGAATTGGATGACCGATTTTATCAAAGCGATGAACGAGTTTTCTCTTCCCATTCTTCCCGGAGCCATCTGCGACGGACGCATGCTCCACGAATATAACGGCGAAAGTCTTGACCGGGTGACGGCATGGCTTTGCGTCAACCGCCGCAATCTGAACAATCTGCTGGAGTTCAGCCGGAAGAAAAATCTGAAGATCCCGGATGACCTTTCAGTCATTTGTACCGATGAATCCGGGAATCCCTCTCTGGGGATCGGTAATCTCTCATGGGATTTTCAATACCTCGCCCGGATGATCGACGAACAGCTGAACAACTATGTCCCCGCCACATACCCGCTCCCCCATATTCTTGATCCCAGAGAAAGTACGGCTCCGCCGCGGCAGAGCCCAAAGACATTCTTCAGTTGAAAAGTACAGAAAAAGGTTTAATGTTTGATCACGAACTCTTCAGCAGGGATCCCCATTTCAGCTTCTTTGCCGAAGTTGGCAAAGACTTCAGTTCCGTCGGCGAATACGGTATGTTCCACATTCTCTGAGAGGAACTCGTGTTTCACCATTTCAGCATTGCAGCAGTTCCGCAGTTCTTTTGAGATGCGCAGAGAATCTTTCCCGAAGTCCCAGGGGAGCATCCCGTAGAGTGCCACCCGGTTCACATAGGCAACGCCGTGAGTTCCGGAAACCCCCTGACCGCAGAAAGTAAGCACGCTGTCGTGGTAGACCAGCTGGAAGAAGGGAATGGGTTTCATATTTTCCCCCAGACAGGTATTGATGGGGGGATAAGCCCCAAGATCGATATCCTGAACAGCGAACTCGTGGGGCGCCCCCTCGGTGGCGACGGCGCCGATGTGCTTTTTCGCCTCGCGGAACGTTTCAATGCGCCACTTGGCATCATCTCTTTTTGATCCGGGATGATCGGGATGATAACAGTTGTTGAGAGCGGTACACCCCTGAACATCCAGATAAATGGCGCCTCTGCCGCACATCCGGGCGATATGAGGCAGATCCCGTTTTGCATACTTGAGCGTCTCTTTGCCGCAGATGATGTAGCATCTGCCGCCCCGCCAGATGCCGCCCTTGAGTTTTCCGCCGTCAATGGTGCGGATCACCTCATCAAAGGAAAAGTCCTCGCCGTTGGTGTAGACATCTTTGTAATTGTCGTGAACAGAGAAGATGAAGCCGTCGGAGATCTTTCTGCCGTATTCGGCGGCGGCGGTGAACTCCTCTTCGGTACCCCGTTCAGGATTGGGGGGGAACCGGGTGGGATATCCGCTGTCAAAGCCTTTGTTGTTCCACCCGGTGTTGAGGATGCAGACCCGGTCGAATCCCGCTTTTGAAGCGGTGTCGAAAACCTCTCTGGCGCTCCAGTTCCCCGGACGCCCCTCAGCTTCCCCCTCAGCAGGAGTCCGCACATAGAGGGAGTAGTCCTTTTTTATATGCGGAGGAACCTCTTTGGCAAAGGTGTTGTGTTTCCAGATAACAGAGCCGTAAAGTTTCAGGACTTCAGGTGAAAGAGCCGCTTTTTCATCAAGGGATTTGAAGCGGTTTTCCCTTTTGACACTTTCACGGTGCCATTTTGCAAGATCCACATAGTTGCTGCCGGCGGGGAAGAACTTCATCCGCACGGAGCGTTCATATTCGCTCTTATCCTTGTCAAAAGTATGGACGATGGTGGATGAACCTCTGCCGGGGGTGTTGTTGACAAGAGTTCTCAGACGGTAGTCGATGCACTCAGAGGTGCGGATCCCGATGCCCCCTGCGGGGGAAAAGTACCCCGCCACAGGAAGAATGGCGGCATAATCTGAGCCGTACCGCTCCCCGGAGGGGAAGAAGATGCAGCTCCCCAGACTGTTCCATGCTCCGGCGAAGTGTCCTTTTTCAGAAGTGGACCATTTGAGCGGTTCCTGGGGAAAATAAATTTCAGAAGTTTCGTTATCCAGCCCTTCAGGAACTTCGGTGATGAAGACTGCTTCATCTCCTTCCAGACGCACTCTGAACGCAAAACGCATTTCCGGAGCCGGATCAGGTTTTAAATACCCGTGTCCGGGGAACCTTGCCATCCAGACCAGTTTGTCAATGACAAACCGGATCTCATCATCTCTTTTTTCCATGGTGACAACGCCGCAGCGGACAGCATCAAGGCGGATCGAATTGCCGTAAACAAAGCTCACAAGATTCCGGTTTTCCCAGACGCCGCCGGGATATGTGATTTTCATTTCACAGGCATCGGCGGTAACGGCAAGATGAAGTTTCCCGTTATCAAGCTCAAAAATTTTATTTTCCATTGCAAACTCCCTGTTTTTCGATGAGTATACGGTACACTGTATGGAACTTAATATATCTCTGCAAAAAAGAAAAAGCAATGATCCTTTGCGGTATGATGACAAAAAAATTTATGGCATTCAAAAAAAAGCAGAAATATTCTCTTTCCCGGAAAAATCCGGGGGGGGGGATGTTTGTAATTTGAAAACAAGTGAGCTATATTAAGAATCAGTTGTAATGCATCGTCAGAAAATAATAAAATATATTTGGAGGTAATCCCCATGAAGGTCGTTTGTCCACAGTGTAAAACACTTCTTAATGTTCCAGAACAATTTCCTCAGGTCCGGTGTCCCAAATGCCAGAGTGTGTTTGCAGTTGCGGCAGCAAATCAGGCCCCGGCAGCTGCTGTCAAGGAGGGAGGCGCTAAAATAGGGCTTATTATCGGTATTATTGCGGGTGTTTTAGTGTTGCTTATCGCAGTCGGCTCTGCATTGCTGCTGCCTGCCATTTCTCAGGCAAGAGAGAGAGCACGGCGCATTAATTGTGCGGCGAATTTGAAAATGATAGGAGTGGCATTACGACAGTATTCCCTTGACTGTAACGACCGTTACCCGGATAAAAATGTTTTTCAAATCCTCAAAACGAATGACTATCTGTCAGATGACGGTGCCTTTATATGTCCCAGTTCCCAAAAGCCTTACGTTGCTTTGTGCCAGGGATTCAGAGAAGATTCAGCCATTGCGGATATGCCTGCGGTCATCTGTAATGGACACAAAGGCCAATTTATCAACGTACTCTATGGAGCCGGCTATGTCTCCGGACACCTTATCGACCCCAAAATTTCCGGTTCTTATGAGAGTATCATAAAATTTCTTATAAAGGGCCTGAAGGATGACAAGAATGTCACGCCTTATAAGGAGATGGTGCTCAGACGTGCCAGAGAGCTTGACGAAAGGTAAATTTTCTTTTCTGAGTTGTTGTGAAACACCCGGGGAACTGAAAATGCTCCGGGTGTTTTTTTTGAACCTTTCCAAATGCCGGAGCGACTTTTTTTCTGAAATTTTTACTTTTGATGTGGAAAAATCACCGCAGAGCATATAAATTATGCAAAGTGCGCCTTAGACAGTAAAATTTATATTCCGGAGTTATCAGATGCTTTATTTTCTCTCTCATTTCAGCGGGGATTTCGGTCCTTTGCGTCTTTTTGAATATGTCACGTTCCGCGCGGGGGGCGCCGCCATGACCGCCTTTCTGCTTACGGTTATTCTGGGAGCTCCCGCAGCGCGGCTCCTCAAGTCGCTCCACGCTCAGGCGGCGGACAGGTTTGAGGGATTGATCCCGCCTGAACTTATTGACAAAGCCAAAAACAAGACCCCTTGTATGGGAGGTATCCTCATTGTGGGAGCCATTGTGCTGAGCGCGCTGCTCTGGTGCGTTCCGGGGCGGATCTCTTCGCTGCTTATTTGCGGCACCATTCTTTTCGCCGCCGTAGGATTCGCCGACGACTATTTGAAAGTAGTCTACCGTAACCGGGACGGGATGCCCGCCAAATGGAAATTTCTCATTACTGCCGCCATTGCCGCCGGAGCCATCGTGCTGCTCAACGCCACCCCCGGAGTGGGCGGCATGATGGGACAGTTTACCGTTCCCTTTATGAAAAGTCCCCTTGCCATCGGTACCGCCGCCTGCGGCATCATTGCCGTCTTTACCATTCTCGGGTCCTGTCACGCCGTGAACCTGACCGACGGAAAAGACGGACTTGCTTCAGGATGCACCATCTTCTGTATGCTGACTTACGCTATTCTCACCTATCTCATGGGACACCGGGTCTTTGCCGACTATCTGAACATCCCTCATCTGCTGGGGATCCAGGAGGCGGTGATCTTCGCCGCCGCCACCGGGGGCGCCTGTCTGGGATTCCTCTGGCACAACTGCCACCCTGCTGCCATGTTCATGGGGGACACCGGCAGCCTTGCTCTGGGCGGCATCGTTGGTATGATGGCGGTGCTGACCCGGCAGGAGCTGCTGCTTGTGCTGGTGGGCGGTATCTTTGTCATTGAAGCGCTCTCAGTCATATTGCAGGTGGCATCTGTGAAACTCACCGGCAAACGTATCTTTTACTGTTCGCCCTTCCACCATCACTTTGAACATCTGGGATGGACCGAAACACAAATTGTCGTCCGCTTCTGGATCATTGCCGGGATCCTGGCTCTGTCGGCACTTGCCACACTCAAACTCCGCTGAAGGCTCTTTTTTCAGAATCGAGTAGGAGGCTGTCCATTATTTGGACAGCCGTCCTCTCACACCACCGTACGTGCCGTTCGGCATACGGCGGTTCAGTAACTTGAGTGCAGTTCATTATACCGGATGAAGATATCGTCATATCCCATCTGAATAATG
>JAFWBQ010000137.1 GCA_017507125.1 Lentisphaeria bacterium | reverse complement strand
CGGTCAGGGAATGACCGATTACCGCTGCAGTCAAATCGAGCTTTCTGATACGGGCAAATTGAGACATGTCCCCGGACGGCATGTGGGCGGCGCCAATTTTCTCTATGCCGATGGTCATGTGCAGTATTTTCGCTGGCAGGAGTTTCCTGCTCACCCCAAAGTCCTCTATGACGGAGTGACCTGGAACCCTTATCCTGCTTCCAATAAAATGTACTGAAAAATAAAGAGTTATAAAATTATGAAAAATATTGCTGTTTTTTGTGCTTTACTGCTGGCATATTGTTCGGCGGCAAAGTCAATTGATTTTGCCCGCTATGGCGCAGGAGAAATGGTCAACCCCGGCAGGACTTTTTATGTTTCCGTCAAAGGCAATGACAGCCATGACGGGAAATCCCTGAAAACCGCCTGGCGCACTTTGAAAAAGGGCGTCTGTGTATTGAGGGCTGGGGATACACTGCTTATTGATGAGGGCGTTTACAATGAAGGCGGCATCTCTCTCAATGTGGTGGGCAATCAGCCCAATTACCGTGTCCAGTGGGGAAAAAAAGGCTCCCCCATCCGGGTGATGGGAATGCCCGGGGCGAAAGTTGTGGTGCAGGGAGGAAAATTCTTTGCTTATAAGGGGAGTTCCCGGGTCTGCACTTTTAAAAATGTGCCTGCTCCTGTTTACAATATGGTGTGGGAATCCCCCTCGCAGATCGAACTTCAGATGGTGGAGTTCCCTGAGATCGTGAAAGAGATCCCCGGAACCTATTATTACGATGCAAAGAAAAAAGAGCTGACCGCTCACTTTGTCTGCCTTGATCCTCAGGGGATCCGGGTGGCGAATGACAGAGTGGGGATCCGGCTGCGGGGCAGTTATCTGCATCTGGAAAATGTGGTTTTCAAAAATTTCCCCAATGCCATTTCTGTCCGCTCCAATGCTCCTCAGAAGCAGAATGCCATCAGCAACGTGACTGTGAAAAATTGCGGTGTCTTCTTCTGCGCCAATGAAGGATTTGATGTGGAAAGCGGCACTTTCGGACTTTATATCAACAATTTCGGACGCAACAACGGACACCGGGGATCCTTTGTGACCCGTCCCGGTTCTCAAGATAATTTGTATGTGGGCAATTGGTTCGGTCCCAGTCCCTGGACTTTGCGCCACCTGACACCTTACAACTACAACTACGCGTTCAACTTTTACGGATTCAATCCCGGCAAAAGAAATCATGTTATTTCCAACATCTTTGATGATGTCTTTGCTTTCCGCTGGAAAAGTGCCTGCCCTGACAGTATATTCCGCAACAACAAAGTGCTGGGTAAGTTCCGGGTTGAAAGCGGTCCTGTGCCTGTGACGGTTGAAAACAACCTCATTCCCGGCAGATGGGAGTGGACCGGAGTCAGCCTTGATGCTGATGATGCCAGTTTCAAAGGAACTCCCATGAAATTCAGAAACAACACCAAAAATGCTGCTGAATTCAAATATACCGACAAATATCTGGAAGAAGCGGCCCGTCTGGCTGTGCCCGGCGTCAAATACGCTCTTCCCAAAGTGGAATTCAAAAATCTGCGTGCTGTCTTTGTCTATAACGACAGCGCCGCCATCTGCTGGGAAACTCCGGATAACGATGGCTGGGGAGAAGTGGTCTGCCAGCGCAAAGGTGATAAAAAACGCACTGTGTTCAAGTCCAAACAACAGGGCGTCCGCCACGTTGTCGGCATTACAAGGCTGAAACCCGACACAGAATATCTCTGCACCGCATGGTTTTCCGGAAGACGGGGCGAAAAGGCAAGGTCAAAAAGTTTTACATTCCGCACCGCCAAAGCTGTCAGAGCCCCCAAAGTGCTTGAGGTGGGAAAGGGAAAGATGACTCTTGAAGAGGCATCATGCGCCGCCATACCCGGCGATACGGTCAAACTTCTTCCGGGACGCCATGTGGGGTTCTTTGCTCCCCTGCGCAGCGGCAAACCCGGCAAACCCATTACGCTTCAGGGCAACGGCGCTGTCATTGACGGACTCAACTTTTACTCCCCGTTGGTCAATGTGGGGGGACGCAATCATATCGTTATAGACAATGTCCGCTTTATCAATACTGAATATGAATCCCGCAAAGGGGTCATCTCAGCACTGGGGTCCCGTTATATCACTGTGAAAAACTGTATCAGCATCCACAAACTTTATGCCGGACCTTTCTTCAAGGGACAGGGACAGAACTTTGATCTGGAAAACAATGTGAGCTGCGGCGGAGACTACGCTTTGAGTTTCCACGGCACAAAGAATGTGCGGCTCCACCGGAACAGTATCATCAATTCTGCTCTTTTCAGTGTCATCTTCTGGGGCGGTGAAGGCAACTACACCATGACCGACAACATCTATTACCGTTCAAGTGTT
>JAFWBQ010000136.1 GCA_017507125.1 Lentisphaeria bacterium | reverse complement strand
CTTTGCGGGCAACTGACAGGAAAGACGGTGCAGATTTGTACACAAGTTACTGAACCGCCGTATGCCGAACGGCACGTACGGTGGTGTGAGAGGACGGGACTGGCGAGGTTGTCCCTCAAAAGTCCCTCCTACTCGATTGTGGATTTTCCGGATATTTGCCTCTGAGATTGTGTGCAGATCCGGTAAGAATTTTGTTCTACATCCGGCAAAGCCTGGAGCCGGCTCCGTATTTACTTCAGAAAGCCGTATTTTTTGAGCAACTCTCTCAGAATTGGCTCCAGCTTCTGCGCCATCAGCGCAAATCCGGAATCATTGGGGTGAGCTCCGTCAACGTTGTGTTCTGTGTCATCCTGATCCCAGAAGGTGCTGCCGTCAAAGAAGTATATGTTGCTGTCACCGGCAGCTTGCCTTTCAAGATAGATCTTTCTGAATTCTTCCTTTAACGATGGAAGGGTTTTGATATAACGGTATCCGTAAGGAACTTTTGTTACGATAAGAATGGGGGTCTGCGGATGCTTTGCCCGGAGAATATCAAGGAAACGCGGAACTCGCTGCTGTATCAGTTCTGCAGAAATGCTGTTTGCCTCACTGTCAATAATAAAAAGCGCCGGATCTTCAATGGTGCTGAGAAGTTCTGCAGTTTCGGGATCATTAACACCATTTCCCGAAAAACCGAAGTTCAGAAATTCAGCCTGCAGAGCTCTGCTCAAGCGGTTGGTAAATGCTGTTCCGGGACGGGAGGCGCATCCGCCCTGGGTTATGGATGTGCCATAAATCACAACGGGCGATTTTACCGCAAGAGGGGAGGGGGGGAGCAGAACTGCATTTTCCTCCAGTGCAATGGAAAGTTTCTGCACGCCATTGTAAAGAGGAAAATTGAGCCTGAATTCACGCATCTCCTTTTTATCGGTATAAAAAATTTCATCAATATAGCTTTCATCCCCCGATATGGGGAGTGCTGTGTTCCAGAAAATCTCTTTCCCCGGTGTCCCGGTATAGAGGTCAAAACCCCGGCAGCCTGTTTCTGCCATAGTTACTCCGGCAGAACTGCTGGTATTGCGAACTGAGAGCAGAATACGGTTGCTGTCGGTTCGGAACCGGATTTGCGCGCCGGCGGTACAGCGCGCCAGAGTCACCACCTTTTCATTGTGACCGGGAGCAAGTTGGGAGGGAAAGCGGTTGTAGCGTTTCTCTTTGTCAAACCAGTAGAGTCCCTCCACCTTGAAGATCCCTCCGGCAGGATCGTGCCATTTGAGTCCTTCCGGATTGATTTTTCTCCGCTGCATGTAGCGGTCAAGTTTTTCTATATCAAGTTCCTTCATCTTTGTTCTGCAAGCTCCTGAAGTATGTCAAGATCGGTAATGTTGAGAAAGTTGTGAGGGGTCATGGATTGAGGATAATTATCGAAAGCACTGAGAGAACTTTCGAGCATGGTCCTGCAATGAGCCGGGAAGGCTGTTTTGACCTTTTGCGGCGAATAGATCGCCGCCAGTATCGCCGGGATCATGCCGATACCCGATGCTGTCAGCGTGATCTCTTCAATGCCGGATCCTTTCAAAAGAAGTATAGCTTTGATCACATCTTCACATCGCTTGCCGATAACTGAAATATTCATCAATCGTGCCATGGCATCATAATGGTAGTCTCTGCGGTAAAGCCCGAAGAAATCTTCCGCCCAGCTTCCCTGATCGCAACCGTCGGGCATGGATTCCCCCACCCCCCGGTAATCAAATCCGAAAAGGAAAGTTCCGGGAGAAAGTCTCCGTTCTTTCAGCTCTTCAAAACTTTTCAGCTCAGGAATGTAAAGTTCTGCCTCTTTTCCGGAAGGGATGTGCATGAAAGTTGAATTTGCGATCAGATGAAGCGTGGTAATCAGATTGGGTTCCGGCTCCATACCGAAACGGTTGTCAACGACACCTTCTGCGTACTTCGGCCGGAGCTGGCGGTAGGGGGCCGCCTTGACGGGGGGGGCCAGATGGAGAATTTCAGCAAGGCGCTTTTTGATTTCATCCGGCGTCAGGATCTTTCTTGCTGCCGCATATTTTTTCACTTCGTGCCGCACAGCTTCATCGGGCGTCAGCGCGCCGGGAAGTCGGGTGACACTCCCCTCAGTGGTACAGAAAGTCATTTCAGCTGCTGCGGCCGTGTGTTCGGGTTCTGTATCATCGCTCCCCAGTCCGAAGACGGAATTGAAGAAACCATACGCCGCCCGGCGTCCGGCGTATTTAAATCCGTGGTTGTTTTCGCCCACAAAGAGCTGTACACGTTCCGGAACGCCGAGGATGGAGTAGATGCGTTTGACCTCTTCAAAAGTTTCACGGGTTCCGCGGATGTCAAAAAAGTCATCTTTTTCCCCCATGATCAAAAGGGGATTGGGGGCCTTCAGAATGAGCAGATCCGCCATTTCGCCACCGTCGGCTCCAAAACCGGGAACGATCTGTTCCCCATCAACAGGAAGCTCATTTTCCACAAGGCGCTGCCAGGTGGTGATGTAGCAATTGGGGGCTGCCGCTTTCAGACGCGGTTCCACAGCATTGACCAGAGTGGTCATGGTTCCGCCGCCTGAATTGCCCACAATGCCCAGCCGTTCCGGATCAGTTTCAGGGCGTTCAAGCAGCAGATCCACGCCCCGCATGGCATCCCAGATGCGCCAGGCGCCCACATTGTCGCCGATGGAAATAAGCCTGCGGTTCAGCAGATTATGTTCCCGGGTATTCTGATACTCCGGGCGTGTGGGGTAACTGATCCGCTCCCCCTGTCCCAGGGGATCGGGCATAAGGACCATACACCCTTTGCGGGCAAGAGAGATACCGACGGCCTGATACTCCCCGCACGCTTTGCCGTCAAGAGCGTGTCCGAGCAAATGGAGAACCGCAGGCGTTTTGCCGGGAAGAGCATTGTCAGGGACATAAAGATTGGCGGTCACAGGGAAATCCGGGCGGCTGTAATAAATCAATTTTTCAACAGTATAGCCTTCTCCCCGGAATGAACCGCATTGTCTTATGTTAAGGGGCGTTTTTTCTTCCGGGAATCTGTAAGAGTCCCGGATCTTGTTTTTAAGTTCCTCAATATACTTGTATACATCTTCAGGTGTTTTCAGTGCAGCAAGTTTTTTCTGCCGCAATTTGGCATTCTGCCGGAAAAGTTCAACATAGTATTCCTGAATAAGGCCGCCGAAGTTTGACATCTTAAAAATCCCCGTAATTTCTCTGATTTTGATTTGGTAAAGAATATACATCCTGCCGGAAGGGATGTCAAGGAACTTTTTGAAAAAGGAGATGTTTTTTTCTTGCTTTACACTCCTTTCAGTGGTATATTAAAAGAATGTATTTTTAATGACGTGGAGTAATTAATGAAAAACATTTTCCAAAACGGAAATTTCCGTGAGGTACTGGTGATCGCCTTGCCGCTGGTGCTTTCAAACATCAGTCATGCCCTCAACCTTTTTATTGACCGCGCCATGCTTGCCGCCTATTCCGACATGACCATGGCGGCCGCGTTTCCGGCAGGATTGAGTGCCTTTGCCTTTTCATGCCTTTTTGTGGGAACTGTGGGATACGGCGGCACGTTTGTAGCGCAGTATTACGGCGCCGGAGAAAATCACCGGATCGGCAGTGCCATTTGGCAGGGGATCTGGCTGGCGCTGATCGGCGGTCTTGTCATGTGGGGAACCTCTTTTTTCGCAAAAGAGATATTTGACGCTTTCGGACACGGTCCCGAAGTGCGTTCTCTGGAAATCGTTTACTACAAGATCCTTGCCTCAGGAACTGTGATCAATTTTCTTTTTATGGCTCTTGCAAATTTCTGGAGCGGCAGAGGTAAAGTCGTGCTGCTCATGATCATCAACATTATCATAATGATCAGCAATATCTCCTTGAATTACCTGCTGATTTTCGGTAAAAAGATCACTCTCCCATTCCTTGGAAACATAACGATCCCGGAACTTGGGATCCGGGGTGCCGCCTATGGCACTGTTATGGCAGGAGCTCTGGGCGTTCTGATCCTGACAGTTGCTTTTTTCGGTCTTGCGGGATGGAAAAAATACGGTCTTGCCAAATGCTTTGACTTTTCCATCTTCAAAAGGCTGCTCCGTTTCGGAATGCCGACAGGCATTCAGCTTGCCATCGACCTGATCGCCTTTCAAACCTTTATCATTCTTCAGGGAAAAGTTGACTCTGTGGCACTGGCTGCATCCGGGATTGCATTCGGCATCAACAGTCTGGCCTATACGCCTCTTCTGGGGATCGGTCAGACAGCAGGGATCCTTGTGGGGCAGTCTGTGGGAGCAGGTGACATCCCCCATGGAGAACGTTCTGTACGCAGTGCCCTTTGCCTCGGAGCCTGTTATGTCGCCGTTCTGGGAGTGATCTTCTTTTTCTATCCGGACCCTCTGCTGATGGCTTTCAATAAGGTTTCTCCTGAAATCACAGCCGACAGCCGGATCATGCTCCGCTTTGTCGCCGGATATCTTTTCTTTGACGCTCTCTTCATCATTTACAGCAATGCCATCAAAAGTGCCGGGGACACCCGTTTTTCCATGCTTGCCCACACCTTTCTTGCGGCGTTCACCTATGTGATTCCCTGCCTGCTGCTCTTTGCCGCATACCGTCAACGCTGGTTCGGGGAACTTTTCGGAGCAGCTAAAAGAGGATGGTGCCTCTGGGGCGTCTGGAGCATCAGCGTTCTCTATGTCATCATTTGCGGTGTCGTCTTTTATCTGCGTTACCGTCAGGGAAAATGGAAACACATGAAGGTGATCGACACTCCGCAGGAACAAAAGTAAAACACCCGTTTCTGTCCATACATATTTATTTAAAGAAACCTTAAGATCAATCTTGAAAAAAAAACTTCAGGTGCTATATTAGGGAATGTTTTTTCATGCTGCGGCACAACAGGTGATGCAGCGATATTTTTAACGCTCCGGAACTGGGTAAAAAGAGCTGTTCCGGAGTCACTTACAAAGTTAGAGGATTGAAAAAATGAAAGAAGAATTGCCCATTGCAGTTCAGATTGCCGCTCTGGCAATCCAGATCGGTGTCATCCTGTTTGCCGCCCGTTTCTGTGGTGTTGCGGCGCAGAAGATGAAGGTTCCGTCAGTGCTTGGCGAACTTGTCGCCGGTATCATCATCGGACCCTTTGTTCTCGGCAGCGTCGGGATCCCGCTCCACGGTTTTGAACATGGTTTGTTCCCCCTTGTGGAAGGCGCAAAGCTGCCGGTATCAACGCCCCTTTATTCTCTGGCGACCATCGGTTCCATCGTCCTTCTTTTCATGTCCGGTCTTGAAACTGATTTGCGGATGTTTTTCCGTTACAGCGTGGCGGGAACCATCGTCGGTCTGGGCGGAGTGATCTTTGCCTTTGCTTTCGGCGATGCTCTCGGTATGATGATGTTCAAAACAAGTTTCATGGATCCCCGCTGTCTCTTCCTCGGTATCCTGAGTACAGCCACCTCAGTGGGTATTACGGCGCGTATTCTTTCTGAGAAAAAGCGTATCGACTCCCCTGAAGGCACTACCATTCTTGCCGCCGCCGTTATTGACGACGTGCTGGGCATCATCTGTCTTGCCATCGTTATGGGTATCGTGGGCGTCTCCGGTTCCGGGGGCAGCATTGACTGGGGCCGCATCGGTATCATTGCCGTCAAGAGTATCGGCATCTGGCTGGGCGTGACCGCCATCGGTTTGATTTTTGCCCACAAAATCGCCAAATTCCTCAAGGTTTTCCCCCCCTCCGGGACCTATTCCATTCTGGCTTTCGGTCTTTCTCTGCTCCTCGCCGGTCTTTTTGAACAGGCTGGACTTGCCATGATCGTGGGTGCATACGTCATGGGGTTGAGTCTTTCCAAAACCGACATCTCCTTTGCTGTCCAGCACCAGCTGGAAGGCATTTCAAACTTCCTTGTTCCCATCTTCTTTGTGGTGATGGGTATGCTGGTCGATGTCCGCGTCTTCCAGGATCCCTTTGTTCTCAAATGGGGACTTATCTACTCTGTGATCGCAGTTGCGACCAAGATCGTCGGCTGTGCAGTTCCCGCATATTTCATGAACTTCAACTTCATCGGTTCTGTCCGTATCGGTATGGGAATGATCCCCCGCGGCGAAGTGGCTCTGATCATCGCCGGTATCGGTGCTACCACCATGATGACTCTGAACGGCGTCAAAGTTCCCGTCATTGATTCAAAACTCTTCGGTATCGCCATTATGATGACTCTTGTCACCACCCTGGTGGCACCTCCGCTCCTTGCTGCGGTGCTGGCGATCCAGAAGAAAGGTGTCAAAAAGGAAATTGAAGAAGAAGAAGCTGTCAATACCTTCTATGAGCTGCCCTCAGAAGCCATCCGTGATTTCGTTCTCAACCTCATGCTTGACAAGTTCCGCCGTGAAGGATTCCGTCACAATGAACTCGGCCGCGGCGATGAACTGACCCATTTCCGCAGAGATGATATTGCTTTTACTCTGATCCGTTCCGGAAACACTTTCAAATTTGAATCCAGCCCCTCTGAGGCTGTACTGATCCGTACTGTCATGTACGAAACTTTTGTGGAGATCCACCACGCCATGACCACACTCAAAGAGTTTGCCGCTCCCGGCGGTCTGGAAGATGCGGTTGCCGCTCCTGACGCAGCTGTGAACGGGAAAAAGAAAGATATGCTCCGCATTGACCGTGTCCTTTCTCCTGATGCCATTGTCTTCAACCTCAAGGCGGAAAACAGTGCAGATGCCATCAAGGAACTTGTGGCACGTCTGATGCAGAACGGTGTTCTTAAGAATGCTGAGCTTTGCGAAAAAGATGTTCTTGAACGCGAAGCCATTATGTCTACTTCCATGCCCGGCGGTGTGGCTCTGCCCCATGCCCGCACCGAGGGAACTCAGAAGCTGGTTGCCGCCATTGGTATTTCACGCAAAGGATGTCCTGTGGCAGACCGTGAAGATGATCCGACTCATATCTTTATTCTGAGCCTCTGCCCCAAAGATGCCACACAGCCCTATCTGCAGTTTGTGGCTCAGGTCGCAGGTGTGCTGACCAATCCTGATAAAGTTGCAGAAGTTTTGGCTGCCTCTGATGCCAACGCCGTCAGAGATATATTTCTTGTGAGGTGAAAAATGATGCAAAAAGTTTTACTGATGGCGGGGGTGCTGCTGGCTGTTACAGCGAATGCGGCAACTTATCGTAACAGCTCCGGACGTATTGCGGGAACGACGACCCAGTCCGGAAACCGTACCATCTATCGTGATGGCAGCGGCAGAATGACCGGCTCATCTCAGAAGGTCGGCAATCAGATCATTTACCGTGACAAAAACGGCAGAATCAGTGGAACCGCGACTCAGTCCGGAAACCGTACCATCTATCGTGATGGCAGCGGCAGAATGACCGGTTCTTCTCAGAAAGTGGGAAGTCAGACCCTGTACCGGGATCGCCACGGCAGATTGCAGGGGAGCGCGACTTCTTCCGGCAACCGGACTTTTTACCGTGACGGATCCGGACAGTATAAAGGCAGCTCTGATACTAAGAGTGCAACGCCTTACCGTGATTCTTATGGTTTCAGAAGCGGTCAGAAAGAGAGTTCTAAACGCCGCTGAAAATCATTTTGAATTTTTCGTCAACAGAGCCGGAGCGATCATCAGATGCTCCGGCTCTATGTGTCCAAGGGAGTGAATGAAGTTGCTGCGGAAATCCGGGATCCTCTCTGAAAGAGTGTCCGCAAGGCTCCGGAAATATTGACGGTCACCGGATTCAAGAAGTTCTTCGTAACGGCAGCTGCCCGCGCTGGGGAAGGAATTACACGAAGCAGTCTCTTTGAGCAGCTCTTCAGGCACAAGAGCAAGAGGACGGATCACTGTGGGATGCTCCGGATTTTCGGGCTTTGCAAGCGGTGCCATGGTTTTGATGCCCTGTCCCCGGCAGAGACTCATAAAAAAAGAAGCAATCAAATCGTCCAGGTGCTGCCCCAGGGCAAGTTTGTTGCACTTCAGCTCTTTTGCCAGACCGTAAAGTTTTCCGCGGCGGAGACGGGAACATAAGCCGCAGGGAGCTGCTTCAAGTTTTTTTTCAGAAAGGATTTCTGTCATGGGGATTTTTACACTGTAATGACTCCATTTACGGGCACGGCAGTAGTCGCTGATGCTTTGAAGATTGAACTCAGGATAGCCGGGGTCGATGGTGCCGGCGATAACTTCAAATTTCACCGGAGCGACTTTTTGAAAAAAATGAAGGACATGGAGAAGGATGAAACTGTCTTTCCCCCCGGAAAGTCCGGCGAGGATCCGGTCGTTTTCTTCGATCAGTCCGAAGCGGCCGATACACTCTCCCGCTAATTTGCGGATCTTGTCAATATATTTTCCCTGTAAGGAATCCAATTTTTTTCACTCTACTGTTATAAGTCAAGGCAATGGAAAACAGAAAAATTTTTTTCAAGTTCTATAAAATAACTCCAACTAAGATAAAAATCAAGTAGGTTTCAAGTTGAAAATATCTCTTTCCTGTACTATATTATTAATATGTATCGTCTAACTGTGAGGATTGCTGGATATATGATGGAGCATTTACCCGAGTGTCATAAAAGAGCACATTTGGTGCGTCACCACGAATGTGGTCCTGACGGCAGTATGAAATTGCAGCTGTTGCTGGATTGCCTTCAGGATATTGCTGCTGAACACGCTGAAAAACTGGGGTGCGGCATGGAGGATCTGGTCAAAAACAAACGTATCTGGGTGCTTTCACGTCTGAGGATCAGAATTCTGCGTCTGCCGGCACTGAAAGATGAATTGGAGCTTCTGACCTATCCTTCCGGTCATGACCGTTTGTCTGCCTTCAGGCAGTATCGTATTTCATGCGGCGGCGATGAGTTGGTGCAGGGCTCCTCTGCCTGGGTCATGCTTGACGGCGCAACTTACCGTCCGATCCCTATGGCGAAAGTTTTTGAAGAGCCTCTCCCGGCAAATGAAGAAAAACCGCGGTATTTTGAGAAGTTTGAAAAATTCCCTCTTTCTGAGGGAACGACTCTGGGAACTTACCGGGTCGGTTGTGGAGATATCGATCTTAATTGTCATTTGAACAATGCCGTTTATGCGCGATATATTACCGACGCTCTGGAACATCTGCAGAAAGACGCATCGCGGCGCATTGAAGAGATGCAGATCAATTTTCAGCATGCGGGGCAGCTGGATGATGAGATTATCTGCAGCGGCACCATTGAAGAGTCGAAATTTTGTATCCGCGGTGGTGATTTCTTTACTGCCGGCGGTATCTTGAGATCGAATTGATGTTTGTCATATCATAAAAAAAAGGAAGTGAAAAATGAAAAAAGGAATTATCTGTGCCGGAAACTGGGTCATTGACAAAGTGAAACTGATAGACCGTTTCCCCGAAGAGGGAACTTTGTGCAACATTTCATCCCAGATCCGCAGTACCGGCGGCGGACCTGCCAACGTCTCTTTTGACATCGCCGCGATGGACAGCTCTCTGCCGTTGTATGCCGCCGGACGCATCGGCAACGATGAGGACGGTCAGTTTGTTCTTGATGAAATCAAGGCGCGGAATATCAACAGCAAGGCAATGATCACAGACCCTTCTCTGCCCACCAGTTACACGGATGTGATGTCCGGTAATGGCAAGCGTACATTTTTCCATTGCCGCGGGGCATGTTCCGAATATGGTTTTGAAGACGTCCGCAATATTGATGTTCCGGCAAAATTCTTCTATCTTGCCTATCTGCTGCTGCTTGAGAAAATGGATCGCGCTGACGCTGAATATGGAACAGAAGCTGCACGGACTCTGGATTACATGCAGAAAAAGGGCTACAAGACCGTTGTTGACTTTGTAAGTGATGCTCCTGAAAAATTCAAGGCTGTTGTGATGCCTGCACTGCCTTATATCGACATTCTCATCGTCAATGAAATCGAGTGTTCCAGCTGCAGCGGTATCGAACTGCGTAAAAGCGATGGCTCCATGAATTACGCCAATTTGCCCGCTGCTGTTGATTTTCTGCTGGCAAACGGCGTGAAAGAAACTGCCGTGATCCACTTCCCTGAGGGCGCCGCCGGCCGTCAGAAGAATGGTGAATTCATCTTCCGTCCTTCATGCTATATTGCCAAAGAAGACATTGTGGGCAGTACCGGTGCCGGCGATGCTTTTGCCGCCGGGGTGATCTACGCTCTGCATCAGGAGTGGGATCTTGCTTCAGCCATGGAATTGGGCGGCGCTTCAAGCAACTTCAATCTCCGTGATGCCACTGCCACCGGCGGTGCTGTTTCACTTGAAAAAATGCAACTCTTCCTTAAGAATTGCTCATACAGCCCCGTGCCCGCAGAATTTGCCGGAAAGTGACGTGATGTATGGCGATCGGTGACAATAATTTTACCATTGCAGTCGGTCCTGCAGTCGTTGGGGAACGGAGCTATATGCTTCAGACGGCGGGATTGGTGCTCTATCCATTCAGCTTGATTCCTTTCAATGTGGATGGACGCTCCAATCACGACTCCCTCAAGGCTGCCATGAAGGGCAATCGTACTCTGGTGGTATTCCCTGAGATCCCCCGTGAAGAAGGGTTCGATGCTGATTCCGGTTTGAGCGAACCGGAATCCTTTGTCTGGGACAATAAAAAACGGTGCCGGACGGGAGTGTTGGTCAGAGTTCTGCAGCGTGCGGAAATGCCTGACGGCTCTGTCAGGATCGTGGTGCGCGGCATCAAACGGGTGCGTTACAATAACGCTTACCGCGAGATGAACGGTGCCGTGGCTGTGGATTTTTCACCCGTCAGTGAAAATGACGGCGGAATGAGTGAAAAAGAGTCCACAAGCCGTCTGCGTGCTCTGATTGCAAGTTTTCTTGAACTCAGTTCCATGCTTCCCGGATTGACAGAGGAGGTGGCTGTTGCAGTCAACAACGCTCCCACTCCCGGCAGAGCTGTGGATATGATCGTTGATGCACTGAACTTCAGTTTTGAAGAAAAACTCTGGTTCCTCAGCAATCCTTCTATTCTTGAACGCATGGAAATGCTGGCGGTGCTGCTCAATCGTGAACTGGAAACCACCCGTCTCAGTGCCCGGATCCAAAGCGAAGTGCACGAGGCTATGGGAGAATCCCAGAGAGAGTTTTATCTGCGCGAGCAGTTGCGGGTCATCCAGAAAGAACTCAATGAAGACAGCCGCAATCCGGATCTTATCATCATGGAAAAGCGCATCGAAAACTGCGAAGCTCCGGAAGAAGTGCTTGAAACCATCAAGAAAGAGTTCAACCGGATGCAGCAGATCCCGACGATGGCTCCGGAATACCACATCAGTTATAATTATTTGAACTGGATGCTGGATCTGCCCTGGCTGGTGGAAACAGAGGACAGGCTCAATACAAAAATCGCTTCACGTATTCTTGAGGCGGACCATTACGGTTTGGATGAGGTGAAAAAACGTATTCTTGAATTTATTGCTGTGCTTCAGCTCAAGCAGGAGCAGGGCAACGGAGATATGCGTAAAGCCCCCATCCTCTGTCTCGTAGGTCCTCCGGGTGTCGGTAAAACCTCTCTGGGGCAGTCTATTGCACGGGCGCTTCAGCGTAATTTTATCCGCGTTTCTCTGGGGGGAGTCCATGATGAGGCCGAGATCCGGGGACACCGCCGCACCTACGTCGGTGCCATGCCGGGAAGGATCATCCAGAATATCAAGCGCGCCGGCAGCAGAAACCCGGTCTTCATGCTTGATGAAGTGGATAAACTGGCGCATGATATGCGCGGTGATCCGGCCTCCGCCTTGCTTGAAGTGCTTGATCCTGAACAGAATTTTTCTTTTAACGATAATTTTCTTGAATTGGGATTTGATCTTTCAAAGGTCTTTTTTATCGCTACTGCCAATGTGGAAGAGCAGATCCCAGGACCCTTGCGTGACCGTATGGAAATAATCCGCCTTTCCGGTTATACTCAGGTGGAAAAAAGAGAGATCGCCAAGCGCTATCTGGTGAAACGCGAAAGTGTGGATTGCGGCTTTGAACCTAAACAGGTGAAATTTTCCAATGCTGCGCTTGATGCTGTCATAGAAGGCTACACTATGGAAGCCGGCGTCCGCAATCTGGGGCAGACCATTGCACGTGTCTGTCGCAGACTTGCCGGTAAGGCCGTCAATGGTGAATTGGCTCTTGAGGGCGCGATTAATGTGACTCCCCCCATGATCCGGGAGCTTTTGGGAGCTCCCAGATTTCTCAAGGACAAAGCTGACGAAAAAAGTGAACCCGGTATGGCAACCGGCATGGCATGGACAGGTGCCGGCGGCGTGACGCTGCCCGTTGAGATCATCGCCATCGCCGGAGGAAAAGGCAATGTGAAGGTGACCGGTTCCATCGGTAAAGTGATGGAGGAATCGGCTTCTATCGCTTTCAGTCTGGTCAGAGGACGCTGCGACAAGTGGAAGATCGATCCGGAGTTTTTCAATACTCATGATTTTCATATCCACGTGCCTGACGGAGCCACGCCGAAAGATGGTCCTTCTGCAGGTGTGACCCTTTCTCTTGCGCTTATTTCCTGTCTGAGAAATCTTCCTTTGCGGAAAAAACTTGCCATGACAGGTGAAATAACCCTGACCGGCAGAGTGACAGCGGTCGGTGGAATACGGGAAAAGGTCGTTGCCGCTATGCGCGCCGGAATCACGGATGTTATTCTGCCCGATGAAAACCGCAAGGATCATGAGGAACTGCCTGAAGAGGTCAAAAAGGCGTTGACCTTCCACTTTGTCAAGCGTCTTGAAGAAGCCGAAGAGATCGGATTTGAAGGGAAATAAAAGATGAAAAAAAATCTTTTTGCGGCAGCATTGCTTCTTTTGGGGAGTATCTCTTACTGTGCCGCAGCTGAAGAGACTGCAGAATTGTTTCTTTACAAAGTACGGAACTTCCGCAGTACAGGAACCTACTCAAGACTGAATGGACAGATTCAGCACCGCCGGCGCGGCAAGAGTGTGGAAAATACCTCCATTTATTTTGGTGTTATTATCCAGAATGAGCGTTTTACCGGACACCTTGTTATTGGTGATAAGGATTCTTTTCTCCTTTCCCAAGCCCGGAAAACAGGAGTTTCTGCTGTGACACGCCTCAAGGGAAATACGGCTGCACTTGATCATATCGGATTGCGGGCAACGGATCTGACTTTGGGATTTCTTCACGGAAAACTCATTAAAGAGCTGCCCCGGGAATCTCTGAGTATGGCCCCCTGCCGAGTGATGCTCCTTGAAAGCACAGACAAAAAGGAGGAAGTAAAGGTGTGGATCTCTTCTGACCACTACTTCCCTCTGAAGGCCGAATTTTTCCGCAAGGGCGAAAAGAGCCCTTACCGGACTCTTGAGTGCAACGGTTTCACCAAGCGCAACGATCTCTATTATGCCCGGTACATCAATCTGGAAGGTCCCGGATGGCGTACCCGTGTCGCCTTTGATCCCGACAGTGCCGAATTAGGTTTCTTTGATTCCAGAAATCCGGTCAATATCATGCGGCAGCTGCCCGCAGATAAAAAATAAGGAAATTTTTTATGAGTATCCGTATAACTTTTCCCGGCGGTCGTGCTAAAGCTCTGACTCTCAGCTATGATGACGGCAGAGACCATGACCGCAGACTTGTGGAAATTTTCAATGCCCACGGACTTAAGGGAACGTTTCACCTGAACGCCGGAATGCTGAATTCTGAAGTCAAAGTTTCTCTGGATGAGATCGCTTCGCTGTATGAGGGCCACGAAATTTCATGTCATGCTTTTACCCATCCCTTTCTTGAACGGATCCCCCGGACAGAGGTCATGCGCGAAGTGTGGCAGGATCGTGAACTGCTGGAAAAATATTCACCTTATCCTGTAACCGGTATGTCTTATCCCTACGGCTCTTCTGATTCTGCTGTTGTGGAAATACTCCGCAGCTGTGGCATTGAGTACTGCCGTACAACAGCTTCCACCAAAAAGTTCAGTATCCCTGATGAACTTCTTTTATGGCATCCCACCTGCCACCACCGGGATATGCTTGAGTTGGCGCCGACCTTCCTGAATTTGCGTTATAACATGAGCATTTTCTACGTCTGGGGCCATTCTTATGAGTTCGGCAATGCGGGCAACTGGGATGATATGGAGCGTTTCGCAGATATGGTTGCCGGAAAAGATGACGTGTGGTATGTGACCAATATTGAACTTGCCCGCTATATCAAAGCGTTCCGTGCTCTTGTTACTTCAACCGATGGCCGGAGAGTCTACAACCCCACGGCAGTCACCGTCTGGATCGCATCCCCCAATGGGGCTCTTCCGGTGGCTCCCGGAGCGATCGTTGAGCTGTAAGAGATGAAGATCATTCATTTTTCCGATCCTCACGGAGGGGGCTCCGCTGAGGATTGGATGGCATATTTTGATAAACGGTGGGTGGGGGTGTTCAACTACCGCTTCCGCCGCCGTTTTCAGCACGATCTTTCCAAGTTGGAAAAGGCGGTCAGATACATCCTTGACACCAAGCCTGATCTGGCTGTGTGTACAGGGGATCTGACCAGTTCCGGGCAGCCGGGAGAATTTGAACGGGTGAAAGCGATCCTTGCGCCTCTTGTCAACTCCTCCATCCCTCTTGTCTACACGCCGGGGAACCATGACTGTTATGTGAAGCGTTCCTGGTGTGTCAAAGCAGTAAAAGATGCTGTATATGAGGTCAATCAGCAGCGTTTCACCTTTGATGAAATGCCGGTTTCTCTTGAACTTGGAGGTGCTGAAATTCTCGTGCTCAACACATCGGCACCTTCAAATCTGCTTTGCTCATGGGGTTTTGTCAAGAAGCACGAGAGTGAAAAAATCGTCAGCTTTTGTGAAAAGGAAAAAAAACTTCCCCGGATCCTTGTGACGCATTACCCTCTTATTGAGGATAATAAATGGCTCAGGTTCCGGCACGCTCTTTTCGGGCAGGGGGAACTGATCAAACTGTTGAAAGAAAAGAAGATCGACCTGGTTCTTTGCGGACACGTCCACAAACACTTTCTCAAAGTGGATGAAAAGGGCTTCGGGCAATGTTGTTCCGGCTCTGTGACCCGCAACGGCAACATGGTCGAAATAGAATACAACGGCGATTCTTTTACCTGCAAAACCATTGATCTCTGAGAGATCTTGAAGTGTAAGTTACAGCAAACAAGCAAAAGTCATTTTTTTAAGACTTTTGCTTGTTTTTTTACAAATGTTGTTGATCTCTTCAATAGTCTGTGGATTTTTCTCTGTTTCTCTGATACTGCTGCTGTACTTTTATTGGCTGTTTTTGCAGGAAGAGCCGGTAAAAGGATTATTTTCTGAGGCAAGGAGCGTTTGTTCAAGCTCTCTGAAGGGGTATTCACTGCCCCTCAGAAGAGCTTCTTTTCTGCCGCCCCTGGCGAGATAATTGGCAAGACCTCCCTCTCCGTCAGTGAGACGTTCAAAAGTGAAACGGCAATCTTCACGGGGAATTTCAGGTGCAGGAGCCATTCCCTGTATGATATAATCATGGGGAGGGGCGCTCTTGAAAAATCCGGCAAGATCTTTGAATTCCAAATTACGCAGGATAAGTGAACGGTGACGGAACCGGTCTTCACCCAGACGGCAGTTGAGATATACGGGGAGTTTCCGTTGGAGACATGCCCCATAGAGTTTCAGCGCTTTGGGAGAGTCGGGCGTTTGTCCGAGAAGGGCAGGGGAGTACCAGACACCGGAAAAGTTTTTCTCAGCGGCATCGTCAAGAAGCACCTCAATGTTCCGTGCTTCGGGATCGACCACCGCAAGGGGGCGAAGACGTTTCAGATTTTCGCAGGCTTTAAGAAATTCACGGTTGGCGTTGAGAAGATCGATGCGGAACATTGTGTTGAAACTGACCGTAAAGGCTTTTTCGATCCCTGCTGCTGCCAACTTGTTTTCAAGCTCTCCAGGCGTAATTTCCGCCTTTTCAAAAAAGGGCCATCTGCCGCAAAAAGTGAAGTGATCCTCACTGGGATCGACCACAGGGGCCGCAGAAACAGAGTGGACAAGAGAGGCTGTGTAAAGTCCCGGAAGATCGTATACTTTGAGTATGTTGTCACAAAGGATCTGTTTTTTTGCTTCATCTGAGATGGGAGCAAGAGTCACTTTGTGCACCTGGGCGGAAAAACTTCTGCCGGGACCGTCAGAACCGAAAAGAACTTTGTCAGAACTTATCCCGTTCAGGATCTCGGATACCATGGAGCAGTCCGGATTTGTTCCGGAAATATCCCAGTATGTATTTTCAGAAGCGCGTCTGAACATGCCCGTTGATTCCCGGAAATTGGCTCCCGAGTGTCCGCCGATGAGGACACATTCGGGGACTCGCCTTGAAAGTTCAACAAACTCTGCAATGTCCACTTCTCCGGGGGAATTTGCTTCAGCTCTGGCAAAAACATGGATCAACACAGGAAGTCCCATAGCAGCAGCTTTTTTCAGTACTTTAATGCTGTTTTCCAAGCTGCCGTTGGCATCTTTCAAGGCGACCCAGAGTTTAACGCCCACTGCTCCGTCGGCAGCAGCATGTAAGAGTTCCTCTTCCCAATCCGGATTCTGCGGATTCAAATAGGCAAGAAAGTAGAGTCTTCCGGGATTCTTCGCGGCCTGTTCCGCGGCATAACTGTTGGCAAAACGGAGTGCCGCTGATGAGGGATAAGATCCTGCATCCTTACGCCCTCTGATGAAGACATCTGACACAATAACGGCGCTGATACCGCTCCGGGCTGCTCTTTCGACCAGAAATTTTCCCCACTCCTCTTCAGGAACAGGCAGCGAAAAGGGAAAATGAACGTGTGAGTCAATGACCATCTTGCAATTCTTTCTTTATCAGGCAAAGGGATATTCTGTGCCCATGATGACGGTCCGGTCAATGACCGCTGTTTTGTTCTCTTCGCGGCAGATGACAAATGACGCCTCGTCACCCACTTTGATCTCCGGCAGTGTAAGTCCGACACTCCGGGCAGGGATAAGACTGCACTGGCGCCATGCCTTGGGGAACGAAAATCCGAGTTTCTGCATGAGAAAGTTGACACAGGTATTCTGCTGGCAGCTGGAACCTGCCAGAATGTCTTTACCGATGACATGAAGGTATCCGTTGGCTTCAAGCTGCCGTTTCCCGTTACCGTAAATGCCGGGTCGCAGCCCTGAATAGCTGCTGGCGTCAGAGACCGGCAGACACTTTTCCTGCTCCTTGATTTTCAGGGCAACAGAAACCGTTTCAGGCGGCAGATGGAACCCGTCGCAGATGAGTCCGAGTTTAAGATTGCAGTTGTTCAGGAACTCCCAGAAGGGGTTCTTGAAACGGTGGACCAGAGGTGACGCGCCGTTGGCAAAGTGAGTAACACGGTCAGCGCCCCGTTCAACAGCTTCGCGGATCTCATCTGTGGAGGGATTGCAGTGACCGAGCGAAATCTTTTTTCCGGCGGCAACTGCCTTGGAAATGAATTCCATGGCACCTGGGACTTCAGGCGCTGTATTGATCGTGATGAAACGGTTTCCAGAAGCGTTATCTATCTTTCTGAAAAGATCCCAGTCCGGTTTTTTGATACACTCAAGATCGTGGTCGCCCCGCCAGCCCTCTTCAAAGGACATGAAAATACCTTCGTGGAAAAGTCCGAAGATCACCTTGTTGAGTACAGGATCATTATCGCACTCACGGGCGAGGAGCTGCATTGAGGCTGTCAGGGTTTCCACAGGGACACTGACCGTGGTCGCCTGAACACGTCCAACACCGTGACGGTAAAGCGTCTCAGTGATGGCCCGCAGTTCTTCAGGGGATCTCAAATTTGAAAACGAATACCCCATGGCTCCATTCTGTTGAAGATCCACAAGCACAGGCATGATCCAGGGCAGGGCAGGGGAGTCCTTGATCGGGGTGACTGACGTGATGACTCCCTTCTCAACTTCAAATTCAACAGCTCCTCCTTGAAGAAGAGTTCCGGCATAGCGTACAGCGCACATTATTTTTTTCCTTTATATGGTAGAAAATTTCCTGAAATACATCTCTCAGGGTAATATAGCACGGGAAAATATATTTGCAATCCGTTTTCAGCTGACAATCCTCTCTTTTTTGCAGGAGCGCCCTTGAAAAAGCTGCAGAGGAGGGGTAAATTAACTTCATAACACCAATACAATATAAGGAATTGAAGAAATGAGTTTTTCATGGCAGACTCTTGATGATGGATACAGGGCGCAAATAAAACTTGATCTCCCTGCCGGGGCAATCGTTTATACTTGCAATTCCACCATGGTTCAGCTTAACCCTCTGCCCCCTCTGAAGCGGGGCGTGCAGAATTTTGGAGATTTTTCCAGCGCCAATGTGATCGTTGTGGGACATGATGAAAAATATATCCTTGCCGGAGCTGTTACCGCATTCCGCTCTTTGACCATGCTCCGTGCCGTCTTTGAGCAGCGCCGGCTCTCTGCCGTTGAAGTCTGGCAGCCTGAGATAAGAAAAGGTGAAAAACCTGAGGAAATGGTGATCCTCGAAGGCTCTGACTGGCGGAAACTTCTTTGTGATTACGCCGACATCGCTGCAAAGAAAATGGGCGTTCCCGCCATCAACAGCCAAAAGAATGTGACCGGTTATTGCTCATGGTACTATTACTACAAAGATGTCACCCAGGCCAACATGCTTGAAAATGTGGATGCACTTGCTGCCAACCGTTCTCCTTATGTCACTGAATATGTCCAGATAGATGACGGGTATCAGACCTTTCAGGGGGACTGGCTGGATCAATGCGACTCCTGGCCGACTCCTGTGAAAGAGGTCGCTGAAAAAATCACTGCATCCGGCATGAAAGCCGGTATCTGGACCATGCCCACTTCTGCTTCAACCGCCAGTCGTGTTCACAGAGAACATCCGGACTGGTTTGTCAAAGATGAAAATGGCGAAACTGCCGTTCTGCCCGGATGGTCCCCCGCACCGGATAATCTCTGGGGATGCCTTGATGCCACCAATCCTGAAGTACGCGAACATATTGCCAACGTTTTCAAAACATTCCGCAGCTGGGGATTTACCTATTTCAAACTGGACGGGCTTTACTTCGGACTTCAGCAAGGACGCCGCTGCGATCCGGACGCTACCACGGTCAGCGCTTTCCGCCTTTTGCTGAAAACCATCCGGGAGGCGGTTCCCGATGCACTTATCATGGGGTGTTCAGAACCCTTTCTCCCCTGTCTCGGACTCATTGACAACGCCCGGGTGAGCAATGATACCTCCCGGTACTACTCAGCACATGGTACCGGTGGCGCAATTCAGATGGGATGCAGCATCCTCGATGCGTTCCGCATATCTTTGAGTAATTTTTTCACCTTTGACCGCTGGTTCCGTGCCGATCCTGATGTGATCATGGCGCGTCAGGATAATGCGTTTTACTCACGCAATGAAGCAAAGCTCTCAGTTCTTGCCGCCATTATGACCGGAGTCGCTTTTACAAGCGATCATCTCGGCACCATCAATCCTGACCGGAACGCTATGCTTGCCAAAGCTCAGAATATCCGTATGCGCGATGTTATGCCGCTGCGTACGGTCCCTAATTTCTGGCCCCGGGAATTTGAAGGAACTGTTGATGGAAAACGTGCCGTCGCTCTTGTCAATGATACGGAAAAGACGCTCACCTGGAAAATGGCTGATATCGGTATGGAAGAAAGATGCTTTGATCTTCTGGATGAGAGAAAGTTTTTCCACGAAGTTACCCTTGATCCTCATGACGCTGTGCTGCTGATTGCCGGAGAAAACAAAACAATCAAACTTTAAGATCGAAGGTTAACTGTTCAGGAGTAACAATCTATGTTTGACCGTCTTTTTGACTTCAATATGGGGGTAATACATGTTTTTATCAATGAACTTCAGGAGCACTTTTACAGCGAATATGCCCCGTTGAAATGTGAATTTGCAGTGACTCAGGAGGAGTGGCCATTTGAACGCCGTCTTGAGTTGGAATACAAAACTCTCGATCCCGGAGAAAAGTGGGGCGAAAACTGGGAGAGCGCCTGGTTTCATATTACAGGCGAAATCCCCGCCCACTGGGAGAAAACAAAGGTGAAGCTGCTTTTCAACTCCGGTGGCGAAAGTCTGATTTTTGATGCTGCCGGAACTCCGGTCGCACGTTTGACGGGGGGCAGCGTTTACAGCGAATCTTTCAAACAGAATGATTGGCTGCTCCCTGCATCTTTTACCGGAGAAGGCAGGGTGGAGCTCTTTGTGGAAGGTGCCGCCAATACTCTTTTCGGAATGGTCTTTGACTCGGATAAAAAGGTGCTGAAAGAGCATCCGCAGGGGCGATTTACCGGAACTCTGACCGAATGCCGGTTGGGACTTTTTGATGAAGAGGCATGGCAGTTTTATATTGATTTGAACGTGGTCTTTGAATTGATCAAGGGATTGCCTGAAAAGGATTTCAGGCGCAAGCGGCATGTGAAAACATGTCTGAAAGCCATAGAAGTTTGTAAAAACGCCGGTTTTGCCGCTGCCCGTGAAGTGATGCAGGAGATCTTCAGTATCACTCCTTCCGGCGCTTTGATGACCGTTCACGGCGTGGGACACGCCCACATTGATACCGGCTGGCTCTGGCCGGTGAAAGAAACGGTCCGCAAATGTGCCCGGACTTATGCCGCTCAGCTGGATTTGATAGAACGCTACCCTGAGTATATTTTCGGTGCCTCAGCGCCTCAGCATTACGCTTTCATAAAAAAACGTTATCCGGAACTTTTCAGAAAAATCAAAGAGGCCGTTAAAAAAGGACGCTGGGAACTTCAGGGGGGAATGTGGGTCGAAGCTGACTGCAATGTGATCTCCGGCGAATCCATGGTGCGCCAGTTCCTTCACGGAAAAAACTTCTTTATGGATGAATTCGGCGTGGAGGTGAAAAATCTCTGGCTGCCGGATGTTTTCGGTTACTCCGGTTCCATGCCCCAGATCATCAAACGCTCCGGATGCGATTACTTTCTGACTCAGAAACTCTCCTGGAGCCAGTTCAATAAATTCTCCTGCAAAAGTTTTATTTGGAAAGGTATTGACGGTTCCGGGGTCCTGAGCCATTTCCCCCCTGAAAACAGTTACAACAGTCAGCTGAAAACAGATCGCCAGATCAAAGCGCAAGCGGAATATCCTGAAGGGTACATCGCGCCAGACTATATGTCCCTTTTCGGCATAGGCGATGGCGGCGGCGGACCATATCCGGAACTTATTGAAAGGGGAAGGCGTCTTTCTCATCTTGATGGAGTTCCCAGATTCAAATTTGATACGGCGTCCAACTTTTTTGAGAAGCTCGCCCGGCAGAAAGAGGAGCTCCCTGTCTGGCAGGGTGAACTCTATCTGGAACTGCACCGCGGAACTTTGACCTCCCAGAGCCGCACCAAGAGACTCAACCGGAAAAATGAACAGCTGCTTACTGAAACTGAATTCATCTGTTCCATGCTTTCTTTTGAGCAATATCCTCAAGAGGAACTTGACCGGCTGTGGAAACTGCTGATGCTCAATCAGTTTCATGATATCATCCCCGGATCTTCCATCAACATGGTCTACCAACAGACCGAAAAGGAACTTACTGAAGTCACTCAGTGTGCCGAAAAGTTGATTTCCGATGCCGCAAGGGCACTTTTTGTACCCCGGCAGCAGAGCGCCGTCATTATAAATTCCCTGTCAAGGGAATATGAGATCCTGGCAGAAGTGCCTGAGGAATGGAAAAATTTCAACATTGAAGATGAATCAGGAAATCAGCTCCCGGTGCAGTTCAGCGCAGGGAAATTGCTTGTCAAGGTAAAGGTGCCCGGTTCATCTGTCACTGAGATCCGGTGCAGAGGTGAAAGAATCTGCGCCATTGATGAAGTTTCTCAAAAAGAGAACCTGTGCCTTGAAAACGAATTTGTCCGTTATGAATTTGCATCGGATGCCCGGCTGATTTCTGCATGGGATAAAAAGTCTCAGCGGTCCATTCTGGCAATTGGCGAAAATGGCAACAAACTTGCCCTTTATGAGGATAAGCCCGTTTCATGGGATGCCTGGGATATAGATTATACTTATATGGCACAAACGCCCCTTGCTCCTGAAAGTGTTTCAGTACAATGGCAGGAATGGGGACCTTTGCGGCAGACGCTCAGGTTTGAATTGGCGCTCTCCGGTTCAAAAATCGTCCAGTATGTTTCTCTTGAAGCTGGAAACATGCGCCTTGACTTCAAAACAGAGGTGGAGTGGCACGAAGAACACAAGATGCTCCGAACCTCTTTCCCGGTGAATGTTTTTGCTCAGGAGGCCTCTTTTGATATCCAGTACGGCTTTGTGAAACGTCCCACTCACTGCAATACCTCCTGGGATTTTGCCCGCTTTGAAAGCTGCGGGCAGCGTTACGCCGATCTTTCAAGCGATGACGTTGGCGCAGCTCTGCTCAATGACTGCAAATACGGATATCATGTATACGGGAATGTGCTTGACATCAATCTGCTCCGCTCCCCCACCTATCCGGATCATCAGGCGGATCAGGGCAAACAGATTTTTACCTACTCTCTGCTGCCCCACAGGGGAAATCTGGTGAATTCCCCTGTTATGGCTGAGGCGGCGCTGCTGAACAGAGCGCCCCGGGTGATCTGCAATGCCGGAAAAAATATATTGCCTTTGGTCTCTCTGGAAAGTTCCGGAATCACCCTTGAAGTGGTGAAAAAGGCAGAAAAGGAGTCCTGTTTTGTGGTGCGTCTTGTGGAAAACAGAGGCGAGAAAAGCTCAGGTACACTTCGTTTTGCTCAGGCAGTTAACGTTGCGGAAACAAATTTGTTGGAGTGGGGGGAAAAAGAAGTTGCAGAAAATGTTTCACTTCTGCCTGTTGAACTTGATCCTTTTGAGATCAGAACACTGAAACTCCGCACCAGAGGATGATGTTGGAGCGGAAGGAACTTTTTTGAAAATATCGGGAACAGAAAATGGATTACAAACTTGAGCCGTATGTTGAAAAAACGCTCCGGCGCCTTGCAGAATTGGATATTTCTGAAAAAGCTGTGATTTTTCCCTTAGTCAGCGATTTGCATACGGATTTTGCCGATAACGATCCCTGCGAGCCGGGGGAGCGTTATTCACTGAACGTACTCGATCTTCTGCATAAGGCGGATGTGTATTTCAAATTTGATTTTTTTGCCGATTGCGGAGATGTGGGGCTGGAACTGCCCGGACGCAAAACGCGCAGTGAAGCATCACGACTGCTTGAACTTTATACAAAAGTTCATCACACAACAGCCAAACCGGCGATTGTCTGTATGGGCAATCATGATTACTGTCATGGTTTGGTCACTCCCGTAGAATTCGGAAACCTGATGAATGTGCCCAATATGCACAAAGGATATGATTTCACTTTCGGCAAAAACGCTTCATACGGATTTTATGATCTTCAAGACAAGCAGGTGCGGGCTATATTTCTCAATACAGGGAACTCTGCCTTCCATATGGATGACGGGGAGTTTGAGTTTCTCAGAAATGCTCTCAAACTGCCGTCTGAAGAATGGAGCATCATGCTTTTTATGCACATTTGCCCTCACGTCAAAGGTTCCTGGGATCCGGAGAAGAAAAGCAATGACTCCCAGCTCCAACTGGCGCAGATCCTTTCTGAATATACTGGATTCGGCGGCATTTTCTGTGGTGACAGTCATTTCAGCGCAGAGTTTGATTTCGGGGGACTTCCGGGATTTATCACTCAAGGGTATGGGGGAGCCACGCCTTCACTGGTGCCCTCTTTCGCCCGGATGACTCCTTTCAACAGCGCCGGAAATATGCTCGCTGAAATCGTGGTTTTTGACCCTGTGAAACGGCGTATCAATCTGCTGCGTATGGGCGCCGGCGGGGAAGAGGCGGATCGTTCATGGTTCAACGGAGCGTTTGTTTCACACTTATCATAATATCCTGGAGGCACTATGAAAAAATCATTGTTTTGTTTTTCTCTTTTGTTTTTTGCCATGCTCGGCGGCACAGAGTACTTCGTCTCTCCCCGGGGATCGGATAAAAACTCCGGAACCTCGGAAAAAACACCTTTGCGGAAGATCAGTACCGCTGTCAGCAAACTTAAAGCCGGTGACGTCGTGACCATACTTCCCGGTGAATATCTGGATGAGATCTCTTTTGTATTCAACGGTGATTTCAGCAAACCCACCATTATCCGTGCCAGGATCCCCGGGACGGTCCACATGCGCGGCGATATTCCGGCTCCCCGCTTTGAAGCTGTCGCCGGAAGAAAAAATGTCTATGTATGCAAAGTTGACCGGATGCCTGAGTTCGTTCTGGAAAGGGATACCCTGAAAAAGTTCCGCAAGGTGCCTTCGATTGCAGAGACTGAAAGTACGCCCGGTTCCTCTTTTTTTGATGTGGAAAACAAAAAAATCTATATCCAATGCAGTGACCGTATGGCGCCTGAATTTCACCGCATTACTTTTTCTGTTCTCAAAGGGGATGCTCTGCGGATCAGAAGTGCAAAGTTGAAAAATTTTCATGTCAGCGGATTGATTTTCAGCGGTTACAACTCCGGTTCCCGCAAGGTGGGCGCAGCTTCTACTTTCGGTGGCATCTACATGCAGAATCCCCACAAATGCTCCATCAAAGATTGTATTGCCTATTTGAGCGGCAGCGGTATTTCCATCTACAATGTGGTGGATTCTGTGGTGGAAAACTGTCTGCTTTTCTGCAATGAAAATGAGTTCAACGGTTCCGGCGGAAATATCGTCTGTTACGGACCGGGAAAAAATTCTGTTCAGCGGAAGATCATCTCTTTCGGTTCCGGCATGGCAGGTCAGCGTTTTTACAGCGGCGCCATTTTTGACAACTGTCTCATTGAAGATTGCATTTCTTTTGACAATAAATACGGTGATATCTGGATCAAATATCCCAGTGCCACATCCTGGGTCAAGAGATGTTTTGCCTCCAATTCCATTCATTCGCGTTTTATTAAAAATTCAATTTTTACAAGCGGGGATACCTATTATGACGGAATGGCGCAGCTGAGTATCTGCCGTTCCAGGGAAAAGAAATTTGATCCCCACCGTGAGTTTGCCGATCCCGCTCATTTTGACTACCATTTGCAGGAGGATTCTGTTTTCAGAAACCGTAAAGGGGGCGACTGGGGAATCAAAGGATTTTCTGAGAAAGTGCTTTTTGTTTCCGCCGCAGGAAACGATGCTTTTTCCGGCAACAGTATGAGAAAACCTTTGAAGACACTCCGGAAAGCGGGGGCAAAACTTCAGAATGGCGGGAGCCTTTATTTGAGCGGGAATTTTAAGGAAAAACTGATCCTCCGCAACTTGAAGAACATCATTATCCGGGGCAGGGGAGTTTTCCCGGCGGTTCTTTCCGGGGGGATCCGGCTGGAAAACTGTTCCAATGTGCATCTTGAAAATATCAATGTCATGGGTACAGGGAGTTTTTCCGCCTGTAAGAAAATGACCATCAAACGGTGCGCTTTTGTGCAGAAAACGGCGATTCCGGATGACTCTCAGGTGCGCCACTGTCTCTTTATTGGGGATGTCACAGGCGGAAAAGGCGGATTCTTCCGCGGCAATCTCTTTTGCGGAGCCTTTACCGGCACGCCGCTCTTTTCGGGGTGGAATGCCTATGTGAAAAACAGTATACCTGAAAGTGATATTGCCCCGACAAAGGTTCCCGCTCCACTTTTCAGTAACTTTGCCAAAGGGGATCTGACCTTGAAAAACCATTATCAGTACGCAGGGATCTGTGCTGACGGATTCCCTTTCGGGCAATACCGCTATGATTATGTTCTGCCTCAGGGGAAAATCGAACTGCGTCAGGGGGCAGTTTCTTCCACCTCTGCCACCTTTATTGTCCGCAGCGCCGCAGCTTCAAGGGCGCGGATCACTTTCAAGAGCAGCGATGGGAAGAGGTACAGCAGTGCTGACGGTTACGGCAGTGAATATGCCGTCTCATTCACCGGACTCAAGCCCGGAACCTCTTACAAAGGCAAGGCATACATTTATTCTTCCAGAATAAAACTGATCACCAACGCTCCCGCAAGCAGGAGCAAAGAAACGGTCTGCGCGTTCTCTTTTTCAACTCCTGCCAAAGATACTCCCCGGACTTTATATGTTTCACCTTCCGGGGACAACGCCAATGACGGTTCAAGCTGGGCGAAAGCCATTGCCGGGATCGGGGCCGCCGTTGAACGCGCCCGCGCCGGCGATACGGTATTGGTCAGCAGCGGCAGATACAAGGAGACCGTGCGTATCTTCTCTACCGGCGACAAAGGCAAATGGCTGACGATTGCCGGAGCTCCCGGCAGTGAAGTTGACATTGACGGCTGCCGTAATCTGCATCAGGGAATATTTCTGCGCGGAAAACATTATATCAAGTTGGATAATATGCGTATTTGCAACAACTTCGGCAATGGCAGCCTTTCAGATCCCGGCGGCATTGTCTGCCAGAATGGCTCCAATATTATCTTCAGCCGTATTTTTTATGACAACCGTTCCAGCAATGGGCAGTACTCATTCAACAGTTACAGAACAGAGAAACTGCTGGTTGAAAATTGCGTCGGTGTTACCTCTTTCAGCGGTATGGGATTCACTAAATGCCCCGCTCTTGAGATCCGTAATTGTGTATTCGTCCGCAACAAGGTGAGTCACGGCTATATCGGAACCGACATGAACTCGCAGGCTCATCTGCATCACTGCATCTTTGCCGGACATGTTCTGCAAAAGGTCCACAATCCCTGTTTGAATATTGGTGAGGCATCAACTTTCAAAGAGCACGACAACGGTTTCCTTGTCCGGGTGGACCGCAAAGAAAAGCCCCTCTGGGGATTCCGGAATTTGAATGGCACTGCCTTGCCTCAGAATGATGCGGGTTTCATTCTCAACTCTCAGTGGATGCGGCAGGGGCGTTTCGGCAGAACGATCCTGACTTACGATGACTACTGCAAACAGTTCAAGGTGAAACCGACAGCGCTTTTCGGTGATCCGCAGATGAAAGCGGTCTCTTATTTCTACAAGTTCAAAGATCTTCAGGATTGGCACGACAATTACATACAGGGCAAGGCATCAGCCGCCCAGAAAGAGCTCTTCCGCAAATCCAATACAGAAGAGCTCCGTGCCAAAGACAGGATCGTCATCACCGATTACATCGCCCGGAACCCTGAATTTCTCAAACGGGGGATCGGACTTGATCCGAAGGCTTTCAAAAAGTAATCCCTCTGAGGCAAAATTCTTCAGGAAGAAAGTGAGAATCTGCTTGTAAAATCCGGGGGACGGATGTAAATTAAAGCAGGGTTCTGAGATCTTATTTTCAATATTTACATCATTGATGAAATGCTGGAAATAATTGCTTTTAATAAAGAAACACTTTCTATTCTTGAGGAAAAGAAAAATGAGCGAAAACGCCACACGAAAATTGCGTCTGGAGTCTGAAGAGATATGCCGGGCAATTGAGCTGCCCCGGATACCGGAACGGGAAATAAAAATTGAGGTTACTGATTTTCAGGACATTGCCGGAGTGCTGAATGAGGCGCTCCTCCAATGTTCCGGATCAGGCGGCGGAAAGGTTATTATTCCTCCGGGCAGATACAGATGCAGCGGTCCCATCAGGATGCAGCAGGCAACAGAACTCCACCTTTCCGAAGGGTGTTTTATCAAGTTTTCCCCTGCCCCCTCTCTCTATCTTCCCCCTGTTCCCACCCGGTGGGGCGGCGTTGAGATCATCAACTACTCCCCCATGATCTATGGAACAGGGATAAGTGACACGGCTCTTACCGGAAAGGGCGTTCTTTCAGGCGGCAGAGAGAGCTGGGGGACCTTTGTGGAGCTCCAGACTCCGGCAAGGAGCAGAAGCCATACGCTTCAGGCAAGGGGGATCCCCGTAGAGGAACGCATATTCGGCGAAGGCTGTTACATGCGTCCCTCCATGGTTCAGTTTCACCGCTGTGAACGTGTCCTCATTGAGGATATTACATGTGTTGATGCTCCGTTGTGGGTGATTCATCCTCTCTTTTCCTCTCATGTGACGATCCGGGGCGTCTATGTGGACAGTATGTATGTCTGCAACGATGGTATTGATGTGGACTCCTGCAGTGATGTGCTTATTGAAAAGTGCCATTTCCGCAACGGGGATGACGCAGTGGTGGTGAAATCCGGGCGCGATGCCGACGGCAGACGGGTCAATATGCCAAGTCGCAGGATCGTTGTCAGAGATTGCGTTTTTCATGAGTGTCTCCACGGCTTTGCCATCGGCAGTGAACTCTCAGGCGGCGCAGAGGATATCTGGGTCTATGATATCCGTATGGAAAATATCCGTATGCAGGCCATATCTTTCAAATCCTGCCCCGGCAGGGGAGGTGTGATCCAGAATATCCACATCGGTGATATTGAGATCGACAAAACTGGGGATCATGCCATTTCCATTGTCAGCGAATATGTTGATAAATTCACCGGTGATGAACGCACCTGCTACCGCAACTTTGAATTGCTCAATATCCATTGCCGCTATGCTGAAAACGGCTTTCATCTTGAGGGCTCTGAAGCATTCCCTCTGGAAAATATTCTTATTGCCAATGTGGTCGTGGATGAAGCACCTGTTATGTGCACTGAGAAAAAATATACCGGAACTCTTGAATTCCGCAATGTCTTTATGAATGGAAGGGAAATAACATGCAGCTCTCTTTGAACGCCGCTCTGCCGGGCGAAAAAAAGTCCAACTTCTGGAATAACGTCCATTTTCATCCCTCCGATGCTGTTGAAGATATCTGGGGGGGCGAGATCCTTGACAACTTTGCCAAAGACGGTTCAGCAAGGTATCTGCGCCTTTATGCCATGTTTGAAGATATTGTGACGCGGGATGAAGAGGGAAAACTGCAATTTGATTTTTCCGAACAGGATAAACGTTTTGATATCGTGGTTGAAAAGGGATTCAAAGTTCTGCTCTGCTTCAACTTCATGCCCATCGTTATGGCGGCCGATCCTGTGAATTTGAGCGGTAAACGGTATAAGGATAAACGTTTCTGCCGTTCCAAGCCTGCTGATTACTCTGAATGGCAGACCCTTTGCCGGGTGCAGACCGAACATCTGGTGGAGCGCTACGGCATTGAAATCATCAGTACCTGGCTTTTTCATTGCTGGAATGAACCGGATCTGGGATTCTGGATCTATCCCCAATTTTTCTTTGAATGTACTCCTGAGATGAAAGAGGAAAAGATCGTGGAGTACTGCAAACTTTATGACCACTTCGAAGCAGGCGTTCATGCGGCGGCTCCGGAAATCCGGGTGGGGGGACCCTCCTGCGGTCATTACAAGGAGTTCTTTTCCAGAGTCATGGAGCATGTTTCTCAGGGAACAAATTATGTGACGGGAACCAAAGGAACCCGCTTTGATTTCGCATCATTGCACTGTTACAGCTCCATCCCTCAGGATGTTCATGATCCCTACCGTTTCAAGGTGGCGCCTGAAAGCATTGTCAATCAATACAAAACCTACCGCTCCATCATGGAAAAGTACGCAATGGGTGAAACACCTGCTGTTATTGATGAATGGGCGGCTGCCGCTGAAGGTTATCTCGGCATCAAAGAAGACACCAGAATGAGATTCCGGGAAACGGAGTATTACAGTGCGTTTTATCTCAAACTCATTGATCTTATGAGCCGGTTGCCTATTCCTCCTGAAAGAATGATGATCTGCCTTTCAGGGCAGGATTACAATACTGAAGATTTTGATGGACACCGTACCTTTTTTACGGCAAGAGGATGGCGCAAACCCATCTGCAACGCTTTTGCTCTCGGAGCAAAACTCGGCGAAGAACGCCTCCCTGTCGACGCAGAGATGCCCCGGAACACCGGAGTCATCCTGACCCGCCGGGAAGATGGAGCTGTTGTGGCAGCGTTTTACAACCATGTTTCTGATTTCGGCAAATTCGGGGAAAATGTGCTGCTTAAAGCAGCCATTGAAAATCTGCCTGAAAATTTTACTCTGAAAAGATGGCGGATAGATGAAACTTTCTGCAATGCTTTTACCGCATGGAGCCGTCTGGGATCACCTGAACAGCCTACGGTCTGGGAACGCGAACAGATCTCCCGCCGTTCCCGGCTTGAAGAAATGACAGCTCCTGAAAAGGGCAACGGGCGCTGGCAGGGGGATATTTTGCTGACTCCCAACTCTGTTGAACTCCTTGAATTCCTTCCCGGCAATATCGGAGGTGGAAAATGAAAAGAGTATGTTTGACTGTTTTGCTCCTGACCGCATTTTTGTTGACCGGGGCGGAAAAGAATGGCAGGGGAGCCGTCTGTTTCACCTTTGATGATTACGCAGGCGCCAACTGGCTGAAAGCTGATGCTCTTTTCAAAAAATACAACGCTCATGTCACCTTTTTCATTGTTGGAGCGATCACCCCGGAAAAAATTGAAGTGATGAAAAAATTACAAAGTGCCGGACACAGTATCGGTCTTCACAGCATCCATCACAGAAATGCCGTTCCCCTGCCTGAAAAGTGGGATATGAAAAAATATTTTGAATGCGAAGTAAAGCCTCAGCTCGAAGTGTGCCGGAAACACAAGATCAATGTGCGCGGCTTTGCCTATCCCAACAACAGACGCAATGAAGTAACCGATCAGGAACTCTTTAAACATTTTGACTATCTGCGTGCCGGACTCGGCAAGGCAAAGAAAACTCTTTTTTACGGAAAAAAAGAAACTGCTTCAAAGATGGTTCTCGGCGGCGGCGGCATCGGTGCCTACTACAAAAGCGATGTGAACGCATTGAAAAAGATCCTCAAAGAGGCTGCTGACCGCAATAAGATGATCGTTTTCTTTTCCCACAACATCTACTCCGGCGCTAAACATGTCCACATGCCTTCTGAAATGCTGGAGGAACTTTTGAAATATGCCTCTGCCCTTGGAATGCGCGTCGTGGGCATCAATGAGATCAAATCTCTTGAACTTCGCTGAAAAAGGCTTTTTTTCTCCAAGTGAGGTTGAAAAAATTTGGTGACAGCACTATATTATGCGATATGGGGTCTTATAGTAAAATAAAGGTACTGCCCGGATCTGCCTGTTGGGTTTGTGCATTTTTGATACTTTGGGGAGTTGTTTTTTTGCAGCTTGCCGGAGTTGCGGTTCCCTGTTCCGATATATCGGAGCTTTTGCGCCGGGATAAAAAGGAGTTGGCTCTTGAGTTTATCACTCATGGGAACAACTCCGGGCGTCTGCTCCGCAGCAACCGGCAGCGCAGCAGCGTTCAGGGGCGCACTCTGAATCTCAGATGCGGGTACGATGGCGCAGAGCATGGATCTTCTGGAGATTTTTTTGCGCCTCAGCGTTTGTTTCTGGATCTGCCCCTTTATTCAAAAGTTTTCAAAGAAAATAATTTTTGGACTGATTTTATAATTTCCGCCCTTCCGGTCAGAGCCGGTCCTGCAAAAGCATAAATATCTGTATGCGGCAAACTTCTCTTTTTTACCTGTTATGTGAAAACTCATTTATTCAATGAGACGCGGTTTGCTGTTTTTAATGTGCTTGTTATGAAAAAATAATACGGTATTTATGACTCAATTTTTATTGAATCTTTTTTACTTTCTTGCGGGTCTCGCAGGATTGTATTACGGTGCTGAGTTTCTGATCAAAGGCGGGGTGACCATCGCCCGGAAAATGGGTATATCCTCTCTCGTTATCGGGCTGACCCTTGTGGCTTTTGCCACCAGTGCGCCTGAGCTCGTTGTCAGTGTCAGCGCCGGATTGGATGGCAAACCTGACATCGCATTGGGAAATGTCATCGGCTCCAATATCTGCAATATCGCTCTGATATTGGGATTGTGCGGATGTATTGCCCCGCTTTCTGTGGACAAAAAACTTTTCCGTTTTGACTTGCCGATGCTGATTATTTCTGCTTTGCTTTTGTCTTTTTTCTGCTTCAGAGGTGCTGTGATCGGTTTCTGGCATGGAGCTTTGCTCTTTGCCGGGCTGATTTTTTATACTACATGGAGCATTTATGCTTCACGGAAAGAAAACAGCAGTACCGGGGAAAAATCTGAAGAAGCTCCGGAAAAAGAAAAATCCCTTCCATGGGCATTGTTTTTTACCGCGCTCGGCTTGGGACTGCTTGTCGCCGGAGCAAAACTTTTTCTTTGGAGTGCGGTCTACGCCGCCGGATTGCTTAAACTTTCTGAAGCTGTCATCGGCTTGACCGTTGTTGCAGTGGGTACTTCGCTGCCGGAACTTGCCACATCTGTCGTTGCCGCCATTAAAGGTGAACAGGATATTGCCATCGGAAATGTTGTCGGATCAAACATCTTCAATATTCTCGGAATCATCGGAATTGCTCCTATGGTCACTCCATTGGGAAATTATACGATCAACATCGTCGACCTCGGCGTTATGCTCGGAGTCACATTTGCCTTGTTGATTTTTATGCGTACCAATTGGAAAGTTTCCCGTACTGAAGGTGCTTTGCTGCTTTTGGCTTATTGCGGATATACCGCATATTTGATTTGCAATCATGTTTGATCAAGGAAAAAGATTATGTCTCAAGATGTTATCATCATAAGTGTTATCGCTTTGATTATCGTTATCGGAAGCTGCATCGGCCTTGCCAAAGCCGGAAAAAGCTCCGCAGAAAAAGAGTGATTCAACTCAAATCCCCTGCTTGAAGCGGGGGATTTTTTTTAGTATGCGCGGCATGCGCATTGACTCGTCGGTGAAAGTCCGATACAGACCTTGTCAGTAGGAACTGTTAGCGAAAGCCAAGGGTGTCCATCGTGAGGTGGAATCTGAAAGAAGGCAATAGCAAAATCCCGGTCT
>JAFWBQ010000135.1 GCA_017507125.1 Lentisphaeria bacterium | reverse complement strand
TCTCATCAGCCAGAAGTGAATTGCAATTTCTTTCTGCCAGATAACGCATAAACTCCACCCCCTGTTCCTGATAGGGACGCAAAGTTCCGTTGAATTCAAATCCGGGCCCGGAAAGTTTTGTTCCGCTCTGCCACGGTCCTGCAGCGACTTCAGGTATCAGTGTCCCGGGCAGATCACGGCAAATCTCATTGTAGTAAGGTATATTGACGGCGGGCAGTTCAAAAAGCATATTGTCTTTATCCATACTGCTGAACATGACCTCTGCAGCACGCAAAAACACCCCCAGTTTACCGGGGATCTCAATAAGTTTTCCTTTGGATCCGAAAAGAAACCGATTGTGCTTCAAAGCAGCATTAAAACACTCGTCCCACTCGATGATTTCGCCATTGGCAGAAAGTCTGATCCGCAACTTCAAAGCATTATCGCTTTTTCCTGCCGCCATGCAATTGATTTCCACAGGGAGTGCGAGACTCCCCTGCACTCCCTGAAGGAGTCCGGGGCCAAGAAAGGGCGGTGCGCTTTCAGAAAGCAGTTGGGGGATAAAGGCGGTAAAAAAGGTTCCGATGTGTTCAGGTTCTTTCAAAACGAGCTCTCCTCCCCTGCCCTCAAAACCAAACATGGCAAGACGGTCAAGGAGCTTCAGTTCCACTTCGCGGTTGCGGCGGAAACTGCCGTTAACGACACCTGTTTCCGGGATACAGAGAACTCCTTTACCGGATTCTGAGCGGTAAAGGAACGCCGCCTCAAGCAGCAATCCCTCCTGCGGATCGATTGTCCCATCAAGAAAAAGACGGGGCGTCAGAAGGGGCAATTCAGCGGCTTTGACTTTTACCACAGGGAAAGGAAATTTCTTTTTATATTCGTCAATGGATTCAGAGGACTCAGTAAGAACAGGAGAAGAAAAGAAACTCCGCATGTATGAAATCTCACACCCGGCAGGAACGAAGAAATATTCTCCGTCTTTGCCAACCCAGCATCCGGCTCTGCCGGTAATGATCTGCGCCTTGTTCACAGGAATGATGGCATTGGCGATCCGTATTCCGGGAAAACATTTATTTCCGTTGACCAACAGCACAGGCTCCGCATTTTCCCGACGGACGATCACGGGCCGGTTATCGCGCATGAAGCGGTCGAAACCGATAAGACAGTGAAAAAGTTCAGCAGCAAGCTCCGCCGGCAGCACAATGTTGGAGTTCTCTGCTTCGCCATTCAATGCGAGAAAGCGGATGATCTGCCTGTCCTGAAGTGAAAAACCCTCCCAGCGCACAGTGGCAGAAAGGTATTTTTCAAAAAAGATCTGGCGCAAATTGTTCAAGTTTCCAAGATACTCTCTTCCCTGGCAGCGGATCTTGCACTTCAATATGGCGTGTTCCCATTTACTCGGAACGTGAGGCGGTTCGTGAAGAGAGTCAAGGAAAAGTTCTGCGCTGTTTCCTTTGCTGTTGATATCCATCAGAGAAGAAATGGGATCCCGGCGCAGACCGCGACTGTAGAATGGGGTATCCTCAGTCATTTCAGGACGGTGGAAACGTCCGGAGTACATCATCAAAGCCACAGCATGAGAACAGCAGGGAAAGGAGGTATCTTTACAAAAAGAACACTCTGACACAGCGTTTTCCCCCGGAGTCACTTTGCACGAACAGCGCCCATTGGTCTGTTTGAAGACGCCATGGATATTGCCTGATTCATCATGCCAGGCGCCGCAGAGAGCATTCTGCTTGAGCAGCTGCTTGGCTGCTTTCAGCCCCTCTGCACCGCATAATTTTTCAAGGCGTTCTTCAAAATTGCTTTTCATTACTGTTCCTCCGTGTGTAATTTATTAATATAGCACATTTTCACATTTTTTCATCCTAAAATTCAGGAAATCTCTTTTTTTTATACGAAAAAACTTGACAAAAGCCATTCAGTGGGGTAAATTATCAGGAAATAAATTGAGGATTGGCAAGAATGGTACACGATAAGCCTGTTTTGATAATCGTTTTCAACCGCGCCTGGCATCTGGAAAAGGTTATGAAAGCGCTTCAGGAGATCCGTCCATCGCAGCTTTTTGTTGCAGGTGACGGTCCGCGCCCGGATCACCCCGGGGAAGATCAGCTCTGCTGTGAAGCGCGCCATGCAGTCACCTCTGCCGTTACCTGGCCCTGCCGGGTACAGACCCGTTTTCAGAAAAAAAATCTGGGGTGCGGAAAACATGTGACTGAGGCTATCAACTGGTTTTTTGAAAATGTGCCTGAAGGAATCATTCTTGAGGATGATTGTGTGCCTTCAAAGGATTTCTTCCGCTTTTCAGCAGAACTTCTTGAGCGTTACAGGGATTCTGAGGAGGTGATGATGCTCTCAGGGACAGCGCTGGTCAAGACGCCCGATCCTTCACCATGGGATTACGACTTCACCTATTTCCCATGCTGCTGGGGATGGGCAACCTGGCGCAGAGCATGGGCAAAAATGAGTTATGAAATGCCGGATTTTCCTCAGTTCCGCCGATCAGGTGAAATCAAAAAACTTTTTGGATCCCCCAAAGTACAGAAGCGTTTGTTGGAGCTTTTCTCAAAGGTCTACACCCATGCTCCCGGGTTTGACACCTGGGATTTTCAATGGCTGTATGCCTGCGTGAAAAACAGAGGTCTTTGCATACTTCCTGCGGTCAATCTGGTCAGCAACATCGGCTGGGATGCCTCTCATGCCAGAATTGATGATGTAATGGAAATGGCGCTTGAAAACTTTTCAGAACTCCGTCATCCTCCGGAAATCAAGTGCAACAGGAACCTGGAAAAGATCTTCTTTGACCGCATCTACGCGAAGGCGCCTTTTGCAGTGCGGCTCATCAACAAGCTGAAACGTCTCTTCAGCAGGGAAAAACACTGACAACCGTGGTGTTGTCATGGGCTCCGCGCACCAGCACGGAGCGCATTATTTTGTTGACTGTCTCTTCAGGGCTCCCGGATTCGCTGAGGATCGTGGCGATCTTTTTGTCAGAAAGGTCTCTGTAGACACCGTCAGAACAGATAAAGAAACGTTCTCCTCCGCGCAGAGGGATACGTTTTATTTCCATCTTGAGATTATAGCGGGAACCGATGGAACGGGAGATGGTGTTGGAAGCATAGGGCATATTCTGTTTTTTCAGAAAAGCGTACTCATCATCATTGGCAAGAGTATGGTCTGTTGATATCTGCTCAACTCTATCCTCCCGGATCACATAAAACCGGCTGTCTCCCACATTCAGCATAACAGCACTGCCGGGAATGAACAAAACAGCAACAAGAGTACTGCTCATTGGATGGGGCAGAAATTCACTGTAATTGATCTTAAAGATCCGGCGGTTGATGGAGCTGACGGCATCAGCAAGAAAACGCTCCCCGCCTCCGGGAAGCAAAAGTTCTTCTTCCGGATAATAAGCGAAAAAACGCCCCAAATCGCGGCAGCTGATGTAACTTGCGATCTCGCCGTGGCGATGTCCGCCGACACCGTCAGCGACGGCGGCAAGTGCGGACTGTCGTTCCGGCGGTACTGTAATGAGGAAAGAATCCTCATTGTTTTTTCTGACCAATCCGGTAATACTTTCGCCGGCGAAATGGAATCCTGCTTTGTTCAACATAAAAAACCTGTAAAAATACTCTTGCTTATTATAACCCCTCAAAAGGGAAAATTCAAATTATTAACTTGATTTTTTTCATATTTATGGTAGATTATAGTAAAATACGAGTACTTTTGACGGAGATTTGAATGAAACATCTGCACTTTGTCGGTATCGGCGGCATCGGAATGTCCGGACTCGCCTCCTGGTGCCGTTCCTTGAATATCAAGGTTACCGGAAGTGACCGGGATTCCGGAAAAGCCGAAAATAATCATATTCTTGCCCCTTTACGCGCTCAGGGGATCGAGATTTTTCCCCAGGATGGTTCATTTATAAATGCCGGCAAACCGGATTTTCTGATTTACTCCAGCGCTATCGAAGCAGACAATCCAGACTTTATCGCCGCCGGCAATATTGAAAGGCTCCATCGCTCGCGGCTCCTGGATCTCTTGCTCAAAAAACTTGATGACCGTGCCCCTGTTGCCATAGCCGGAAGCTGCGGAAAAAGTACAGTTACAGCCTATTTGAGCGAAGCCCTTGCCAACTGCGGCTGTGATGCGGGATTTCTCAACGGCGCTATATCAAAACGTTATGTTAAAGAAGACTCTATCGGCAATTTTCATTCCGGCACAGGTAAGTTTTTTGTCTTTGAGGCAGATGAAAGCGACAAAAGTCTTCTCAATTACTCCCCGGATTACGCCATCATCCTGAATATGGGGACAGATCATTACAGCAAAGAAGAACTTGCAGAAGTTTTCGGATCCTTTCTCAACCGTGTCAGAAAAGGAGCGGTTATAGAAAAAGAGGTATTCGATGCAGTCAAGCCTTTTTTTAACAATCCGCAACTTCAATTGAAGGTTTTTTCCGGCTCTCCCCTGTCTCAGGCGGATCATTGTGTCACCAACTACTCTGTTTCCTCTGCCAATGGCAAACTCCAGCCCCAGGCGGAGTTTGACAGTTGCTGCAAGGTCGCCCTGCCCGCTCCCGGAGTACACACAGCTGCCAATGCGCTGGCGATTTTCGCCATGCTTGAATTGCTGGGAGTCCCACGCGGGGAAGCATTGAAAGGTATTGAACGTTTTGATGGGATCAGGCGCAGAAACGATTGTGTCGGTGTCACAGACCACGGGCTCCCCGTCTATGATGATTACGCTCATAATCCGGAAAAGATCGCATCATGCATCCGAATGCTTTCCGAAATCACTTCTGGCAGAATCTTTACAGTGTTTCAGCCTCACGGTTTCGGTCCGTTGGGATTTTTCAGGGATGAACTTCTGGTGACTCTTGAAAAAACATTGCGTCCCGGCGACAGATTTTTTATGCTTCCCCCATTCTACGCCGGAGGAACTTCAAGTTTCAAACCCACTTCGCAAGAGGTGATAGCACAGTGGAAAAAAAGTTCATCTGTACCTGAACGCTATCATTACGCTGAAGAAAGAAAAGAACTCCGCAACATTATCCTTGCTGAAACACGTCCGGGTGATTTGATCGTCATTATGGGCGCCAGAGACAACAGTCTTTCTCTTTACGCAAGATCTTTCTGCAGCAGCGCCCACGCCTGAGCAACCGTCGTTCCGTCAGGAAACATCATTTCAGGAGCGATTTCGTTCAAAGGCTCAAGCACAAACTGACGCTGCCGCGCCCGGGGATGAGGTACAGTCAGAAGCGGAGTGTCAATAACTTCGTCCCCCCACAGGATCAAATCACAATCCAGAGTGCGGGATTCCCTGCTTGAATGCACGGCAGGACGTCCGCTGAGGCGTTCAAGACTCTGCAACAAAGCAAAAAGCTCTTCCGGAGAGTTTTTGCACTCACCGGTAAGAGCCTGATTCTTAAAGTCCGGAGTCCCCGGCACACACCCGACCGGAGCCGTCACATAAACACAGCTTCTGCGGAGTTCCGTCACGCCGGCATCAGCAAGGGTCTTTTCAACCATGTCAAACCGTTTTTCGACATCGCCGATATTCCCTCCCAGAGAAAGAGCGAATTTCATTTGACCATTTCCAGTGCCATGCGAACCGTTCCCATGGCATCGGGGGAGTAATATGCTCCGATAGAATCGGCAAACTCTTTGTCCACGGCGGCGCCCCCAACAAAAAGGGGCACATTGAAGCTCTCTTTTTTGAGCAGCTCCGCCATTTCACGCATGCGGGGCATGGTTGTCGTCATTAAAGCGGAAAGTCCGATGAAGGCGGCCTTTTTTTCGACAGCAGTTTTCAACACTACATCACAGGGAACATCTTTTCCAAGATCAATAACGGTAAATCCGTAATTTTCCAAAAGTAAAGTCACGATATTTTTACCGATATCGTGGATATCCCCTTCAACAGTTGCCATTACAAAGACCGGTCCGGCGGAACGGCCTGTCTGAGATTTGAGCAGCATAGGTTTCAGATGATCCATTGCTTTCCTCATAGCGGCGGCGCCAAACATGAGCTGCGGCAGAAAATACTCTTTTTTCTCAAATTTTTCGCCCACCGCATTCACTGCGGGAATCAGGATCTCATCCACGATCTTAAGAGGTTCCATACCTTCTTCCACGAGTTTGCGTACTCCCGCAAGAGCCAAATCCTCTTCTCCGGCAAGAACTGCGTCAAAAAGAGAAAGTTCTTTCTTCCCCGGGGCCGCTGCCGGGGCGGCGCCGTTTCCGGCAGCTGCGGCAAAAGTGGTCAACCGTGAGAACTTCGGATCACGCCCGAGAAGAGCATCAACTCCTGCAACAGTTGACATGATCCCTGCGGCACAGGGATTGGCAATGGCAGAACTCAATCCTTTTCCTGCAGCAAGTGCCAGAAATGCGCTATTGACTCCCGGACGTCCGGGGAGTCCGAAACTCACGTTGGAAAGTCCGCAAGTGGTTCCTCTTTCAAGTTTGTCATTGGCATATTCAATGACCTCCATAGCGGCGCAGGGAGCATTCAAATCTGCCCCGACTGTCATCACCAGAGCATCAACAAGATAATCTTCAAGGTCAGCATCACTGACCAATTTTTCCAAAACAGCGATCCTCTCCTCACCTGAGGCGGGGATCCCCTCATCTGTCAGAGGCAGAAGAATAGGCAGAGCACCGTACCGCTTGACAATGGGCAGGATCTCTTCCAGTTTTTTCTTTTCGCCGCTGATAGAGTTGAAAAGAGCTCTGCCGGGATAAAGGCGCAAAGCAGCTTCAGCGGCTTCAGGAGAGGTCGTATCAATGGCAAGGGGCATTCCGGGAGCCAGCACAGAGAGCTCTGCCACACAGCGGCGCATCATGGCAGCTTCATCTATTCCGGAAAGTCCCAGGTTCACATCCAGCAGATCAGCACCGCTTTCCATCTGTTCCCTTGCAAAGGAGCGGACCATCTCAAGGGAACCGCTGCGCAGTTCGGCTTGCAGCGCTTTTTTGCCGGTGGGATTGATCCTTTCACCGATAACTGCAAAAGGCTCACCGGGCGCAATGCGCCGGTAAGCACCGCTGGAACTCACCATACCGTTTACGCCGGTAAAAATGACTCCGGGTGCATCACCGAGAGCTTTGTCAAGTTCAGCAATATGGGCAGGTGTTGTACCGCAGCAGCCGCCGAGGATGGCAGCTCCCGCAGCTGTCAGAAGTTTTGCGGCAGCTCCAAATCCGGCAGGATCAAGATCAAAAACGGTTCTGTCCCCTTCCAAACGGGGTAATCCTGCATTGGGTTTTGCCACAAGAGGAATTTTCGCGTAAGGTTTGAGCCTTTCTATGACCTGCGCCATAGCTTCCGGTCCCACGGAACAGTCGCATCCGAAAGCATCCGCTCCAAGAGCCTGCAAACAGATAAGTGCGCTTACAGGATCACACCCGGTAAGAGTTCTGCCGGAGTCATCAAAGGTCATGGTGACAATAACAGGCAGATCCGGAGCAAGTTCCCGAACCGCCAGCAATGCGGCGCGGCACTCCTGAAGATCCATCATGGTTTCAATGGCGAAACCGTCGGCGCCTCCCTCAAGAAGTCCTGCAACCTGGATCTTGTAGGCAGACACACACTCTTCAAAAGGCAGCTCGCCAAAGGGTTCGATCAATTGCCCGGTGGGGGCAATATCTCCGAAAACAAGAGCTTTTCCGGCGACAGCATCCCGGGAAATCCCCACCAGGACGGCGTTCATTTCCCGGCATTTGTCTTCAAGTCCGAATTCTGCGAGCTTGAAAGGGTTTGCGCCGAATGTGGGAGCGTAAACGATATTGCTCCCTGCATCAACATAGGCCCCCTGTACGGCACAGAGAGCCTGAGGATTTTCCGTCACCCATTTTTCCGGACACACACCGGGGGGCATTCCCTGCTTGGCAAGTTCAGTTCCGGTAGCTCCATCCAGGCGGAGCATTCGTTCCCGGACCATCCGGGCAAAAGAGCAACGGTCCATAATCAATCCTTTCGTCTTTCGGGAGGGGGCAGTTCCCGCATAATGCGGTTCAGAACACCGTTGATAAAACTGCCGGAGGCACTTCCGGAAAAATCTCTGCCGATCTCAACAGCTTCATTGATGCTCACCACATCCGGAATATTGTCAAACATAAGCATTTCAGTCACAGCAACGCGCATGATATTACGGTCGACGGCTGAAATACGATCCCATCCCCATCCCTCATCGCAGCAGGGGATAAGGAGTGCGTCAACCTTTTCACGATTGAGTTCGACCTGAGTATAGAGCTCAATAGCAAACTCTTTCGCCTTACGGGTGAAACGGTTGACGTCAAGCTGATCTTCATTGCAGATCAAATCATAACACTGGCTGAAAGTCGAAGCAGAAGGGATATCGCCTTTCAGTTCGCAGCAGAAAAGATACTGCATAACAGCTTCCCGTCCGAAACGTTTGCTGTTGGGACGGGGAGCTTCTTCTGGATTGGAAATAATTGCCATGATATCTTATCCGATCACACGGGCGAGATTAGCCATTTCTATGGCGGCGATGGCAGCATCCACACCTTTGTTGCCGACTTTGGTTCCGCTGCGCTCGATGGCCTGATCCAAATCCTCTGCGGTGATCATTCCGTAGGTCACAGGTACGCCGAACTCAAGTCCCAGCTGAGCAAGGCATTTTGAAACCTCGGAATTGATGTAGGAGGCATGAGGGGTCGCCCCCTGGATCACCACTCCCAGAGCAATAACCGCGTCGACTCCGCCTTTTTCCAGCAATTTCTTGATGGCAAAGGGGATCTCGTATGAACCGGGGACATAAGCCACACTCACATCTGCCGCATCGCCGCCGTGACGGACGATGGCATCCATGGCTCCCTCAAGCAGACGATCAACAAAAAAGCTGTTGAACCGACCGCAGACGATGGCAAATTTCAAACCTTTGGCTTCAAGTTTGCCTTCATAGACGATTCCGGGAGTTTTATCAAGCATAATTCAATTCTCCTGATTTTATCTGAGTTCAAATTTTAGATCGGCAACCAGTCTGGAACGCAATTTTTCCATGGCAGCATTGACTTCATTATCAGTCAGAGTGCGCTCTTTGTTGCGGAACGTCAGAGTGTAAGCAACACTCTTTTTATTTTCTGCTTTGAGCTTGTCATCAACAAAGATGTCAAAGAGTTTTACCTGTTCAAAGTTGGGCAGACGCAAACGGCGGATGAACTCAAGGACATCGGCATTGCTCTGATCAGCAGGAGCCACACAGGCAACATCCCGTTCAATGGCAGGGAAGGCACAAAGCTCCTTGTACTGGGTATTCACATGAGAAGCCGCATCCCGCAGAGCAGCAGGATCGATGCGTCCGGCAAAGACAGGTGCTGTGGCACGGAATCCGGAACAGAGATCAGCAGCGACCTCACCGAAAGCGCCCACAGTTTTACCCTCAAGCACGATATCCAGAGCATGGCCGGCGCGGAAGGTGGTCTCTTTGCTTTCCACAAAACGGAAATTGCGTATCTTCAGAGTCTCAAAGATACTTTCAAAGACACCTTTGAGGTCAAAGAAATCAACATTTTCACGTCCCATTTCTGAATAAAGCTCAGGATGACGGCGTCCGGTCATGAGGAAGATCATTTCCCAACGCTCTTCGGGGAAAAGCTCTCCATTGGCACAGAATGCCTTATCAAGTTCAAAAAGCGCAAGATCGCGGTTGCCGCGGGAGAAATTCCGCCCCACAGTGCCCAGCATTTCGCCGAGCAGAGCACAGCGCATGCAGGGCTGTTCCTGGTTGAGAGGATTCTTGAGTTTGATCAGATCACTCTCTTTGAAACGGCGGTCGGAAAGTGCAGAAGCGATGCTCACGATGCTGTAATGCATACACTCATAGAATCCCATTCCGATGGCCATTTCACGCAATTCCCGCTGCCAGTCATAATCATTTTCGCTCTCAGGGATGCATCGGACGGCACGGACAGGAACAATAGGAACGGCATCCAGGCCATTAACGCGTGCCACCTCTTCAGCGAGGTCGGCTTCGCGCTCAAGGTCGGCACGGAAGAGAGGAGCGGTCACCACACAGGAATCTGCACAGATATCAGAAAGTTCCAGACGCAGAGCCTTGAAAATTTCCATCATGCGCTCATTGCTCACGTCGCAGCCGATAAGTTTGCGGATTTTTTCAAAGCGGCAAAGGATCTTTTTCTCCTCGGGACGACCGGTGTTGATATCCACTTTTTCGCTTGAAAGTTCAGCGCCGGCAAGTTCAATGAGCAGCTGAACGGCACGATCGGCGGCCACTTCAGTCATATCGTAGTCCACACCGCGTTCAAAACGGTAACTTGAGTCACTTGAGATCCCCAGTTTCCGGGAGGTGGTACGGATATTGGCAGGGGCAAAACAGGCACTTTCCAAAAGGATTTCTGTGGTATTTTCGCTGACTCCGGAAAACTCACCGCCCATAATACCTGCAAGCGCCATAGGCTTTTCAGCATCAGCGATCACAAGGTTGGCTTCGGTAAGTTCCAATTCACTGCCGTCAAGGGTGACGATTTTTTCACCCTGTCTGGCACGGCGAGCCACAACACGTCTGCCTTCCAGTTTGGCAAGATCAAAAGCATGGAGAGGCTGACCAAGTTCCATGAGCACGAAGTTGGTGATGTCCACCACGTTGTTGATAGAACGCAAGCCGACAGCTTCAAGGCGCTCAACCATCCAGTCAGGGGAAGGTCCGACCTTGACATTCTTAAGAGTTCTTCCGATATAACGGGAACAGAGATCAGGAGCTTCCACTGTCACCAACCCGGAAGCAGGCGTGCTGCACTCAGGCACACTGATTTCAGGCAGAACTGCGGGAGTATTCAAAAGACATGCCACATCCCTTGCGATACCGAACATGGAAAGCCAGTCAGCGCGATTGGGAGTGACCTCCACTTCGATTTTCGTATCAGAGCGATAGATATCGCAAAGGGGAGTTCCCAGTGCCAGAGAGTCGTCCAGAATAAGGAGTCCGGAGTCATCATCGCCCACGCCGATCTCTTTGGCGCTGCACATCATGCCGCAGGATTCAACACCGCGAAGTTTGGATTTCTTGATCTTGAATTCACCTTCTTCACTCTGGAAGACAGTGCCGATGGTGGCAAGAGGCACGATCTTGCCGGCATCACAATTAGGGGCTCCGCAGACCACCTGACGGGTCTCTTTGCCGTCAAAGACCTGACAGACAGAGAGGTGATCTGAACCGGGATGAATCTCCCGGGATTCGATCCGTGCAACCACAACACCGGCAGGCACAGGGGAACCGGACTCAACGGCTTCAACTTCAATACCGGCAGCAGTCAGCCGGGCACACAGCTCCGCATCGGAGCAATTAAGCTCAATGTAATCAGAGAGCCACTTTCTTGAGATATTCATAAAAATATTCCTCCCTGATGATCAGAACTGTTCAAGGAATCTGACGTCGTTCTCATAGAGATAGCGCAGATCGGGGATCCGGTAACGGAGCATCGCAAGGCGCTCGATGCCGAGTCCGAAGGCAAAACCGCTCCATTTCTCGGGATCGTACCCCACATTTTTCAGCACAGCGGGATCAACCATACCGGCACCTGCGATCTCAATGTAACCGGAGTGTTTGCAGACATTGCATCCTTTTCCGCCGCAGACCACACAGCTGAAGTCATATTCCACGCTGGGTTCCGTAAAGGGGAAGAAGTGAGGACGCAGACGGATGTTCACCTTTTCGCCATACATTTCGCGGGCAAAGGTCAACAGCACACTTTTCAAATCAGCAAGGGAAACATCTTTGTCAATGTAAAGACCTTCGATCTGATGGAAGTTCATGCCGTGGGTCGCATCGGGAGTATCCCGGCGGAACACTCTTCCGGGAGCGACGATACGGACAGGGGGTTCATGGGTTTCCATAACGCGGATCTGAACAGGAGAAGTCTGGGAACGCAGGATCCTGCCGTCAGGAAAATAAAATGTATCCTGCTCATCGCGGGAAGGATGATCCGCAGGAGTATTGAGGGCATCAAAGTTATGGTAGATATCCTCCATTTCAGGGCCGGAAACGGGAACAAAACCCATGCGTCCGAAAATTTCCACACACTCGTCAGCGATTTCCATAATGGGATGTTTTCTGCCGACGGGACGACGGCGTCCGGGCAAGGAGGTGTCAATGGCACCGGCATTGCCGGCACTGGCAGCAAATTTGGCATTGCCGTCATCAATGAGCTGCTGGATCTGCTGACGTCCTCTGTTGAAAGCAGCTCCTGTTTCTCTTTTTTCCTCAGCAGGGATAGAACCCATTTCACGGGAAAGCGCCGGAAAGAGTCCGTTGCGCCCGAGGAACTCAATACGCACAGCCTCAATATCCGCTGCGGCCGCCGCTGCGGCGACCTTTGCCGCAGCTGAAGCAACTGCAGCGTTGATTTTTTCAATTACCGGATTCATAACATTTTATTCCATTAAAAAAAGACAGCCTGAAAGAAAGTGTCTGAAAACACCAACTTCAAGCTGTCAGATTGTGAGCGGCTCTTGAGAGCTGCCTGATTTCCCCGGAGTTCTCTGAACGAATTTCAGTCAGAACTCCGGAAAAAAGCCTCTTTCAATCTCAGGCCTGGGTGACCTTCTCAACCAGCGCCTTGAATTCGGCGGGGTTGGTCACTGCCAGATCAGCAAGCACCTTACGGTTCAGGGTGATGTTGGCATTCTTCAGACCTGCCATAAATCGGCTGTAGGAGACATTGAGCATACGGCAGGCAGCGTTGATACGGACGATCCACAGTGCGCGATACTGCCGTTTTTTCTGTTTACGACCGACATAAGAATGACTTTTAGCCTTATTGACGGCATCATAAACGGTACGGATATTGCGGCTTGCATTACCGTAAAAACCTTTGGCGCGCTCAAGTACGCGCTTACGGCGTTTGCGGGAAGAAACGGCACAGGTAACTCTAGACATAATTTATTCCTCCTCTGATTACAGACCGTAAGGCAGCGCGACCTTGATACGGCGGCTTTCTGCAGTAGACACGGCACCATCCTGACGCAAACGGCGACGACGCTTGGCGTTCTTGGAGGACATAAGGTGGCGGGCGCCAGCCTTGAAATGACGGAACTTGCCAGTTCCGGTCTGCTTGAGCCGCTTGGCGGCACATTTTCTTGTTTTGAGCTTGGGCATTGTTTTCACCTTTCTTTTTGATGATTACACCGCTGTGCCGGTCAATGCTCTTTTCACCGGCATCAGCGTATTGCTTGGCACTTTCTCAAGTACCGGTCAATTTTTATTCTTCACTTTCTTCAGCGTCGGCATCAGACATTTCCACATCATCGACACCTGTATCCGCTTCGTCGTCCGCGACCGGGGACTTCTTAACGGTCCCGGTTTTCGGAGTAAAACCAACGGTAATATTCCTACCCATCATCTTCGGTTTACCGTCAGGATCAGCAACAGCAATCAGTTCCTCAGTAACGCGGTTCATCAGATCAAAAGCCATGTTCTGATGAGCCATTTCGCGTCCACGCAGAGCCAGTGTGACCTTGACCCGGAATCCTTTTTCAAAGAAGTCCTGCACATGCTTGATCTTGGTCTCGTAATCGTGCTGGTCAATATTGATGTGAAACTTCACCTCTTTGACCTTCTGTGCGGCGGCGACTTTACGCTGAGCCTTCTGATTCTTCTTCTGCTCGTAACAAAGTTTGCCGAAATTCATAATGCGCACAACAGGCGGATTTGCCCGTTCTGCCACCATCACAAGATCCTGTCCTGCTTCAGCTGCAAGCTCTTTGGCTCTGGAATAAGAAACCACACCGAGCTGCTCACCATCAAGGCCGATCAAAAGCACGTTGGTAAGCTGAACAGTCCGATCATTACCTTTCAACAACTTAGCTATAGCAACACCCTCCTTTCAGGGTCATTTTTCATCGCCTCCGACCGCCGAAGGCGAAGTAACAAGCAAACTAATTTTCTTAATATAGCATTAATTTACTTTATTTTCAAGTTCATATTTCATCTTTTCGATGATTTCTGCAATTTTCATAGCGCCGAGCTCACCTTCACGACGTGAACGGACCGCCAGAGTGCCTTCTGCCGCCTCTCTGTCACCGAGGACAAAGATGTAGGGCAAACGGGCGGAGCGGGCTTCCCTGATCTTAGCGCCGAGACCGGCAGCCTGGGGATCGACCTCAACACGGAATCCGGCCTTACGCATTTCATCACGGATCGCCATCGCCTGATCCACCAGTTTGTCAGAGACAGGCAGGATACGAGCCTGTTCAGGAGCAAGCCACAGCGGGAAGGCTCCGGCATAATGCTCGACAAGAATTCCGAAAAAGCGCTCCAGAGAACCCAGAAGAGCACGGTGAACCATATAGGGACGATGTTTCTGACCATCGGCGCCGATATAAGTCATATCAAAGCGCTCAGGAAGATTGAAGTCAAACTGAATGGTAGTCGTCTGCCATTCACGGCCGATGGCATCCTTGATCTTAAGGTCGATCTTGGGACCGTAGAAAGCGCCGCCGCCTTCATCAACTTCACACTCAAGTCCGGCTTTGGCAACAGCCTTTTCCAGAGAGTCAATAGCTTTTGCCCAGCGCTCAGGCTCACCAACGGCCTTGGCAGGACGGGTTGCAAGATAGGGCTTGATATCAGTAAAGCCGAACATGCGGTTGATGTAAAGACTGAAGCGGAGAACTTCTGCAATTTCCTCTTCAATAGTCTCAGGAGTACAAATGATATGAGCATCATCCTGAGTAAAGCCGCGCACGCGCATCAAACCGTGAAGAGAACCGGATTTTTCATAACGATAAACAGTCCCCAACTCAGCCCACCGCAGAGGCAGTTCACGATAAGAACGCAGCCGTGAGCGGTAAACCTCAATATGGAAGGGGCAGTTCATGGGTTTTGCATAGTAATCCTTCTCGTCGATCTGCATGGGAGAATACATGCCGTCGTGATAGAAATCAAGGTGTCCGCTGGTTTCCCAGAGGATACTCTGCCCGATATGAGGTGTATAAAGAAGCTGATAACCGTTCTTGTAGTGCTCTTCTTTCCAGGCGGTCTCAACCAGATGACGGATCATGGCACCTTTGGGATGCCAGAGAACAAGTCCGGGACCGATCTGCTCGGAAAATCCGAAAAGTTCCAACTCAGTGCCAAGTTTTCTGTGATCGCGCTTTGCAGCCTCTTCAATGCGGTTCAGATACTCTTTAAGATCTTCTGCGGTAGCAAAAGCTGTACCGTAGATACGCTGAAGCATCTTATTGTTTTCATCACCGCGGAAATAGCTGCCGGCAACAGAGAGCAGTTTGACAGCACCGATCTCAGCGGAGCTTTCAACATGAGGTCCGCGGCAGAGGTCGATAAAATCTCCGCTGCGGTAGAAGCTGATCGCTTCACCTTCAGGAATATCAGCCAGACGCTCAAGTTTGAAGGGCTGGTCAGCCAGAAGTTTCTGAGCTTCTTCACGGGTGGTTTCAAAACGTTCAAACTTGACCTTACCGCCCAGCATCTTTTTCATTGCCTTTTCGATCTGAGCAAGATCTTCAACAGTCAGACGATGATCCATGTCAAAGTCATAGTAAAAGCCGTTCTCAGTGGCAGGGCCGATGTCAAATTTGGTTTCAGGATAAAGTTTCTTAACTGCGGCAGCCATCAAATGCGCCGCACTGTGACGGATCGTTTCCAGTTCCATAATAATATACTTCTTTCAGAATTCTTACAGTAAATATAATCTCAACTGCCCCAATGGCAGATAATAGCAAAACCACTTTCCGACAGCAAAACCACTCTGCGCCGGTTCAGATCACTCAGCACACAGTACCACCCGCGTCGGTGAAAACGCGGGCAACTCCTCTCAATGTAATTTTCTGAATCATCAAAACAACTCCAATTGAACCGGCTGCGGATCAATGATCTCGCGGACCGGAGCGAATGATCTGCGGTGAACAGGAGTCACCCCCAGTTCTCTCAATGCTTGCAGATGCAGTGCCGTTCCATAACCTTTATGAGCGGCAAATCCGTAACCGGGATATTCTTCATCAAGTTTTTCCATCAATTCATCCCGGTAAACCTTGGCAACAATACTTGCCGCGGCAATAGAAGCACTGCGCGCATCGCCCTTCACCATATTTTCTGCCGGACAGGGAAAACCTTTGACAGGCAATCCGTCAACCAGCACATATTCAACTTTTTTCAAACCGGCCACAGCTCTGTGCATCGCAAGGTGCGTGGCACGCAGGATATTCAAGGCATCAATCTCATCAACATCCGCGATACCGACTGAGGCTTCAGCGACTTCAAGAATCTCATCACGCAAAACCCTGCGGCGCTGATCCGAAAGCTGCTTAGAGTCAAAAACTCCGGGCAGCACCCCATCGCGGGGCAATATCACAGCGGCTGCGACCACCGGCCCCGCTAAAGGACCTCTGCCGGCTTCATCGACCCCGGCGATAAAAGCAAACCCCTCCTGAAGGAGCTTTCGTTCCCTGAGGAGGAGTTCATCGTCATAAGTCAATTCTGACTTGACTCGTGCCACTTGGCAAAAACCTTTTGCTTAGCGGGTACGAAGTTCCTTGACGCGGGCAGCCTTACCCACTTTGTCGCGGAGATAGTACAGTTTTGCCCGACGGACAAGACCACGACGGATAACCTCGATCTTGTCGATTCGGGGGGAGTTGATGGGGAAGACACGCTCCACACCCTGTCCGGCCTGAACGCGACGGACAGTAAAGGTTTCCTCAATACCGGAGCCGCGTCTGGCGATAACAGTTCCCTGGAACTGCTGAATACGCTCAGTAGTTCCTTCAACGATCTTAACATGAATCCGAATGGTGTCGCCGACATTGAACTCAAACTGTTCAGCTCTCACCTGTTCCTTGCGAATTTTGTCCAGAACATTCATTTCAAACCCTCATTGATTAAAAATTTTTCCCATAAATCCGGCCGTCGTTCTCTGGTCAGACGTTCACTCATGCGCCGTCTGTACTCAGCGATCCTGCCATGGTCACCGCTCATCAGGATCTCCGGAACCGCTCTGTTACGGAACACCGGAGGCCGTGTATATTGCGGAAACTCAAGCAAGCCGTCTCCAAAAGAGTCCTGTTCCGCAGAAGCAATATCACCCAACGCTCCCGGAAGGAGCCGGATCACACTGTCTGCGATCACCATTGCCGCAAGATTACCATTTGAAAGAACATAGTCTCCAATAGAGATCTCACGGTCAACGACCTCTTCTATCACCCGCTCATCAACGCCTTCGTAATGTCCGGCAATAATGACCAGATGCCTGGCTTCGGCAAGCTCGGCTGCCAGTGCATGACTGAGCACCTCACCTCTGGGAGAGGTCAACACCACCACTGAATCGCGGGTCTTGACTGACTCCACAGCTTCGGTCAGCACCACAGGATTCATCAACATCCCGGGGCCGCCCCCGTAAGGGCGCTCATCAACGGTTCCGCGTTCATCTTTGGCAAAGTCACGGATATTCACCGCATTAAACTCCACCACGCCTGAGCGCAGCGCGCGTCCATCCACACTGCTTCCCAACGGACCGGGAAAGACTTCGGGAAAGAGCGTCAGTACGTCAATTTTCACTTTCCCTCATCCTTCAATATGCGCCGTTTCAGTCAAGAACGTCAACTGAAACACGCTTGTGCTGGCGTCCGGCGGCACCGCTCACCAAAGCGCGGATCGCCGTAATGGTCTTGCCGCGTTTTCCGATGATCTTGCCCCGGTCATCCTTGTGGCAGCGGATACGCAGCGCACAATGATCCTCATTCTGTTCAGGAATGATTTCCATTTCTTCAGGATGATCGACCAGCGATTTCACAACAAATTCGACAAATCCCTGCAGATCACCGGCTTCAACATTGGCAGGAGCCTGTGCCTTTGCACTTTCAGACTCGCCGTTGCTGCCAAGCAGGAATCCAAACAACTTCTTGAACATAGTCAAAAAACCTTAAATTAGGCCTGAGCTTCTTCCTCAGCAGGAGCCTCTGCAGCAGCGGCAGCGGCTTCAGCCTTGGCCTTGGCTTCAGCTTCAGCTTTTTCCTTGGCCTTTTTGGACATAGCAGGCTTGCGGACACGCTCGGCAAGAACGACACCGGTGCGGGCACGATCAATGATATCAGCAACAGTTTCAGAGACCTGAGCACCGACACCGATCCAGTATTCAGCGCGCTCAAGATTGATCTTTTCCTGCTTGCGGATGGGATCATAGTATCCGAGTTCTTCAATTGCCCGACCGTCCCGGCTGGAACGCTGATCCATCACCACAACGCGGAAGCAAGCCGCGTTACGGGAACCGGTACGTTTCATTCTGATTCTGACCATAGATTTTTACCTCTTAAAATTTTGTTTTGCGACTCAGGTTTCTGATCTTCGGTTCATGAACGGCCCCCGAGTCTTTCTTTGTTTACAATACACGACCGGGTCATCACAAAACTCCGGAACAGCCACGTTTTTACACCGGACATCCATGACGACCGGAATATCTTGCCGCTCTTAGGTTCCGAGGATTTGAACCATAAACGACGCGACACCCCATCAATACATGTCGTAATTTTTATAATATAACACACTTACACAAAATATGCAAGGGCTGAAAAACAACATTTTGGCACTAAATATGCATTTTTTCACAGATATGCTGTTTTTCACACTTTCCGTCATGTCACAGCATCCTTTTCACCCTTATTTGCGAACCAGGATCTCTCCCGCGGCAACAGGTGAAACAGTATCAACAAATCGCCCTTTGCCATAGACTGACGCACGTTGAAGAGGACGGGTCTTTTCGACCTGGATCCTCACGACTTTCCCGGTACTGAACGTCATCTTGAAAGGAGCTCTGTCATACCCGTACCCCTGATAACCGGTCATAAAGTTGACCTCTACCCGGCTACGGGGCTTGCCTTTGAGACGGTAACTTTTCTTGAAACACGCCTTTGTTTTCGGAGAGGTGGAATACAAAGTAAAAGCAGCTTCACCACATTTATCAAGCTCCATGGAAAGGGTATACCATCCGGGCAGAAGAGGTGCAGTGGCATTGGCTTTATCATCCCACAAATTAACCACTTCGACACCGATCTTTCCCTTTGCCGCCGCTGAAGCGGAGATACTCATCTCTTTTTTCAACACCGGAACAGCCAGAGCGGCAAGCATCTTATACCCCTTGGCCGTAGGATGGGCACCATGGAGATTTTCACGTTTTTTCCAGTTTTCAAGCTGAGCGCGCAGCGGCTTTTCATACTCCACCCAGACGACCTTTCCGGCAGGGAAGAATTTTTTAAACTGCGCCCGCAGCTTGGCGTTAATAAGGGAACCGGTCCGTTCCCGTACAGTTGATTCCCCATTTTTCCCGAAAGGACTGGGCAGGATCGAAGCGAGAAAAACTTTCCGGCATCCCTTTTTCTTCAGCAATTCCTCAACGATTTTCACAATACGTTCAACAGTTGCGTTTGCCACTGATTCAGAACGCTCGTCTTTTTTGGCGCCGCCGGCATCGTTGACACCAATAAGCAGATGATAATAAGGCGCCTCCGGGATCCTTTCCGGGTCAGCAAGACGCTGAAGCACCCGGCGTGTTGAATCACCACCTTCACCGGCATGAGAATATCCAAGTCTTCCCGTATGCGTACCGGAGAATGCGAGAACCGGCATAAGTTTCAGCATTTCATCTCTGAAGTGATCCCCCGCCTGCGCCCAGGTAACACTGTCGCCGACCATACAGAGCACTGCCTGTTTTCCCGCAAGAGCCTCTTTTTCAGAAGCACTCAAAGGGCGTTTCGGCTGCACTTTGGCAAGTTCACCGTCATTGGAAAGTTTATCATAGGTACAAACCGGGATCTCTCCGCCGGGAGCTGCCGCCAGCTGAAGCGCAGCACAGAAAACTCCGGCACTTATCCAAAACCGTTTCATAAAAAACCTCTGTTATTACAATATAATATAGAAATATCCTTAATATAGTTCCAAATTCTACTGCATGCAAATACACTTCATCAAAAAAAGAAAAAAACCTTCATTCTCCGCAAAAAGCACTTGCAAATATTCTTCCAGACTATATATTAAACTATCTGACAAATCACAAGAGGCTGAAGCTTCAAACTCAAGAGAGTTTCAGCCACAACCTTAACAGGAGAAAAAAATGTTGAAAGCAGGTTACGCACAGGAAGTCATCACTCCCCCCGCCGGAGTGGGGTTGCAGGGTTATTTCAACGAGCGTCCCAATGAAGGTATGTACGACGATCTCTTTGTCAAAGTCGTCGCCATGGAAATTGACGGCAAACGCACCGGGATCATCTCTCTGGAACTTTGCAGCATCACCCGCATCATGTTTGAAAAAATCAAAGAAAAGGTCGACGCTGAATTCGGCGAAGGCCTTTATGAAAATCTGCTGATCTGCGCCACCCATACCCATACCGGTCCCAAATTCCTCAACAAGCCCCAACAGGATAATGAGCTGACACAGTACGCTTTTGACATGGTCGTAGAAGCTGTTGTCCGCGCTCTCAAACGCGCCTTCATGAGTCTGCTCCCCGCCGAACTTGAAGCCGCTAAAGTATTCAACAATCCCTACGGCTTTGTCCGCCGCTACTGGATGACCAGCGGCGACATCGTCACCAACCCCGGCTGGCGCAATCCCAATATCGACAAGCCGGAGTGCGATTATGACCGCACCATCAACATTCTTGCCGTCAAGCAGGGCGGAAGGATCGCAGCCTTGATCTGCAACATTGCCAATCACGGCGACACCATCGGCGGCAATCTGGTTTCCGCGGACTGGTACGGACGCTTCGCGCAAGCGGTCCAGCACGAGCTCAAAACAAGTCTTCCCGTTCTGGTTCTGGACGATGCTTCCGGAAACATCAACCACTTTGACTTCCACCAGCAGATCAACCAGACCGGTTATCACGAAGCCGTCCGCATCGGCAGAGGATATGCCCGCATTGTCATAGATGCCCTTGCAAACCTGAAGCCCGTTGACTCAAATAAACTTCAGATCAAAAACACCACTGTCACAATCCCCCACCGCCAGCTCACTGACGCCGAAGTCGCCGAAGCGCAGCACATCCTTGACACAGTTCCCGATATCAAAAAAGACGGAGATTTCGAAAGTCAGGATCTTGCCAACAAAGTTCCCGCTGCCCTGCGCTACTTTGCCAAGCGGGCGTTGGATTGTAAGGCAAAAAGCACTCCTTCACATGAATGCCGCCTGACGGCCATTGAAATAGGTGACGAACTTGCTTTCATGAGTCTGCCCGGCGAACCCTTCAACGGCATTGCCGAAGCGATCCGCAAAGCAAGCCCCTACAACTACACCTTCATTGCTTCCCTTGCTCAGTCTCCCTCTGGATACGTCCCGATGAAAGAATGTTTTGCCCGGGGCGGCTATGAGGTCCAGCCCGGCATCGATACCGTTGCCCCCGAAGCTGCAGAAGCCATTATCGAAGCCTCCATCAAGAATATCTGAGTTCATTTTCAGTGCAAGGGACTGCTGAATCGACAGCAGTCCCTTTTTCTGTATATTTACAGCAAAAAAAAAGGCTTCTGCATCCTCAAAGGGAACAAAAGCCTCTTTTCTTAAAAAGAAAACAGCGGATCAGACACGTATCAACTGAGCCCCCCATGTCAATCCGGCACCGAATGCAACGAGCAGCACCATATCTCCGCGCTGAACTCTTCCGCTTCTGAAAGCCTCATCCAGACAAATGGAAACAGACGCCGCTGAAGTGTTGCCGTATTTGTCAACATTGATAAAAAGTTGATCTTCACGAACATCGATCCGGTTGGCAACAGCTTCAATAATACGCTTATTAGCCTGATGAGGAATAACAAGTTTCAATTCACTCACATCAACGCCGGCAGCAGCAAGTACCGCTTTGCAAGCACCGGCCATCGCATTTACAGCCAGCTTGAATGTCTCCTTACCCTGCATGTGGATAGTATGAAGTTTACCATCAACAGTTTCATGAGTTGCAGGATTTCTGCTTCCGCCGGCAGGGAGTTTCAGAATATCCTCATAGGAACCGTTGATATGAAGATCACTGGCAAGCTGACCGGAGCCATCATCATCACAACGTCCAAGGATCAAGGCACCGGCCCCATCACCAAAAAGGACGCAGGTATTTCTGTCACTCCAATTGGTAATAGCAGAAAGTTTTTCTGCTCCGCAAAGGAGTATATAACGGTATTTTTTCTGTAAAAGCAGAGAATAAGCAAGTTCAAGAGAGTAGATCATCCCGGAACATGCAGCGGAAAGATCGAATCCGAAAGCATTTTCAGCCCCGATCCCATTCTGGACCAGGGAAGCCGTGTTCGGGAAGGTATAGTCTGGCGTTGTAGTCGCAACGATCACTGCAGAAATATCAGAACCTTGCAGACCGGCCATTTCCAAAGCACGCCTGGCAGCACAAATCGCCATATCGCCGGAACTCATTTCCGGCGGGGCAATGTGACGCTCCACGATACCCGTTCTGACCCGGATCCACTCGTCGCTGGTATCGACCATATTCTGCAAATCAAAATTGGTCAACACCTTTTCCGGAATAAAAGACCCGGTCCCGACTATTCTGACTCCCATACAAAAACCTTATTTTTCAGTCCGTTTCAAAGCGATTTCGCCACTTTCATCAAGGACAGCAAGGATCTTGCCGTTCAAATCAAATCTAACACATTCAGCGGCGACACGGATGGCATTTTTTACAGCTAAAGGATTTGAAGAACCATGACCAATAATACAGATACCATTGATCCCCAGAAGCGGTGCTCCGCCTATTACGTCTGAAGCACCATACGCCTTGAGTTCACGAAACGCATTCTGAGCCAGCAAAGCCCACATAAAACGAAATACATTCTTTTTCAACACCCGCTTAAGCCAAACCATAGTAGAGCGGGCGAGCCCTTCAGCTGTTTTCAACAGCACATTACCGACGAAACCGTCAGCAATCACAACATCGACACCGCCTTCAAAAGCGGCATCTGCTTCAACATTGCCGACAAAGTTGATCGGCAGTTTTTCAAGAAGCTTAAAAGTCTCTTTGGTAAGTTCATTGCCTTTGACATCCTCACCGCCGACACTGATCAAACCGATCCGGGGGCGTTCTATATTAAAGAGGTACTGAGCATACACATGCCCCATCAAAGCATTTTGAACCAGATTCAGAGGTTCACTGTCAGTATTGGCTCCGGCATCGACCAGCAGAAATCTGCCGACCTGAGAGGGCATACTTGCCGCCAAAGCCGCCCGGTCGATCCCGGGTAAGTTCCTTACCAGAACTTTTGTTGCTGCCACAGTCGCCCCCGTATGACCTGGAGTAACCATGGCATCAACAGCTTTTTCCTTAAGCAGACGGGCACAGGCAGTAATTGAACAGTCCTTCTTTCCGCGCAATGCAGTTGCAGAAAGCTCGGACATTTCGCAAACGGTCGGAGCATGTACCAACTCTATTCTGGGATGACCGGCAAGTCCGTATTTATCAAGATAAAAGCGAACCTTTTCCTCATGCCCGACAAGAACGAAAGTACAATCAGGGTGATCAAGGATGGCATCAGCCAATCCCTCGATCACCACTCCGGGGGCGAAATCCCCCCCCATTGCATCTACTGCTATCTTCATCTTCCGTCTGCTGAAGACCCGTCATCAATCCTGAGCAACAGCGATGACCTGCTTACCGTCATACTGTCCGCAAGCGGTGCAGACGCGATGAGGAGCAACAGGGGCGTTGCAATTGGGGCAGTAGGTCGCCTGAACGCCTTTGTAACGGTTGGCGGCTTTACGCTGACGACGCTGCATACGGGAAGTTTTCCTTTTGGGTACGGCCATTTTCAATTCTCCTTATTTTAACGTGATTTTTCTGTTTTCCAAATAGCTATCTATAAAATATACCACAGGAAAATCAATTTTTCAAACGGAAAGTGTTTTTTTTACGATAAATTTTCCAGAACTCTTGAAAAAAACTACTTTTGGCGCTATATTTAGTGTTGTCGAATCGAAAAAACGATTCAAATAGTTACTGTACAAAAAGTTATTAAATCCCCCTGAATATTACAGGGAAAAAAATTCTAACCAGTGGAACTGAAAAATTATGCTCATCGGTGAAATTTTCTTTTTGGTGCTGGCATTTTTTGCCTGCGGTTGTCTTCTTTGCTCCCCTTATTATGTTCTCAAATTTGTGGCTTTTCTTTTAAGATGCACATTTATAAGACTGAGAACATTCGGGGTCGAAAATCTGCCGGAGTCTGGTCCGGTTCTTCTGGTTTCCAATCACATTTCAATGATCGACATGGTATTGCTCCAGGCGATTTCTCCCCGTCGTGTCCGCTTCATGGTCCACACTTCCGTTGTTGACTTTCTGCCTACCCGGTTGTTTTTCAAGCTGCTCGGCGTCATCAGCGTCCCCAGCACGCGTCACGCCAAAGCCATGACCAGATTTTTTGAAGATATCCGCTCCCGCCTTGCCAAAGGTGAAATGGTTTGTATCTTTCCCGAAGGTGCGATTTCAGGAAACGGCAACATCATGCGCTTCCGCTCCGGAGTATCACATCTGCTCCCCCAGGGAGTTGAAAGTTCTGTGATCCCTGTCCGTATCGGTATGCTCCGCGGACGTCTTTTCTCGATCCACCAGGGAAAACTGCGCCTGACTCTTCCCTATGTCTGGCCCATTGACATCACCATTGCAGTGGGCACTCCTGTTGATCCCGGTCTTTCCGCATTCATGCTCCGTCAGCGGATCTCTGAACTCGGAGCTGATGTTGAAATGGGGCCCCAGCCCGGAGAACTCCCCATCCATACAGCTTTCATCAAGCAGGCAAAGAAGCGCCCCTTTAAAAAGGTATTTGTTGATGAAGGCGGCGGTGTCAACAACTTTGAAATGCTTATCCGCTCCATCCTGATCTCTAAAAAGGTCCGGGAACTGAATCAGGGAGGGATACATGTGGGTGTTCTTCTGCCCAACTCCACTGCAGCCTCGTCAGTCACCCTCGGTGTGCTGATGGCAGACAGAACACCGGCTATGATCAATTACAGTCTCGGTCAGGATGTTGCTCTTGACTCCTGCCAGCGCGCCGGTATCAAGACCATTCTTACCAGCCGCCGCTTCCTTGACAAAATCAAATGGGAACAGACGCCGGAAATGATCTGCCTCGAAGATGTGGCACCCTCCATCACCAAGAGCGCCAAGCGCAAAGCAATATTTACTGCCCTGTTCAGTACCTGGCGTTCTCTGGCGCGCAAGATTTCTCCTTTGAGCTGTTTCAATCTGCGTCATCAGGCTGTGCTGCTCTTTTCCAGCGGTTCCACCGGCAAGCCCAAGGCTGTCATGCTGACCCACCGTAATCTGAACTGTGATATCTACGCCTTTATCCGTGTTATCGCCTGGACCCCCAAAGACCGCATCGCCGGCAACCTGCCTCTCTTCCATGCCTACGGATTCATGATCGGCGTAGCGTTCCCCTCTGTGGGCAATACCCTTGTGGCTTATGTGCTCAATCCTCTTGACTCCGCGGGTGTGGTCAAAATGGTGGCAAAGAACAAAATCACTATTCTTACTGCCACCCCCACCTTCTTGCAGAGCTATATGCGAAAAGCGGAACCTAAAGACTTTGCGACCTTGCGTCTGATGATCACCGGAGCTGAAAAGCTGCGTCCTGAACTTGCAGAACGTTACCGTGAAAACTTCGGCAGGGACATTATTGAAGGTTACGGTTGTACCGAACTTTCACCCATCGTGACCATCAACTTAAACAACTCCATCTTTGATTTGGGAACCCGCGCTGACCGTCCCGGAAGCATCGGCTGCGGACTGCCCAGTATCCATATCCGTATCGTGGATCAGGAGACTGGAGTTGAACTCGAACCCGGCAATCCCGGCCGTATGCAGGTCAAGGCCGGCATCGTGATGAAAGGTTACCTCAACGATCCGGAACAGACTGCCCTGGTTCTGCAAAATGGTTACTATGATACCGGGGACATCGCTTATATGGATCCTGATGGCTATGTTTACATCACCGGTCGTGCATCCCGCTTCAGCAAGATCGGCGGCGAAATGGTTCCCCACGAAGGTGTGGAGGAAGCGATCATGGGAATCCGGAAAAGAGAAAACCGGGAAGTCGCCGTCATGGGCAAACCCGACCCCAAGAAAGGCGAAAAACTTGTTGTCTTCTATGCTTCCGACGACTTCATCCCGGAACAGGTGATTGATGAAATGCGAAAACTTCAGCTGCCTAACCTCTGGATCCCCAAACCGGATGACTTCATTGAAATTGATGAACTGCCCATTCTCGGCAGCGGCAAACTTAATTTGCGCCGTTTGAAAGAGTTAATCAATGAACTTGACTGATTACCAGTTTTCTGCCAGCAGTTCAAAGTAACCCTTTTCATGGAGGCAGGCCGGACACTGCTCCGGAACACTTTTGCCATAGTGCAGATAGCCGCAATTGCGGCAACGCCACATCACCTCCCGCTCCCGTGCAAACACGGTGCCGGAGGTGATATTTTTTAAAAGAGCACGGTAGCGTCTTTCGTGCTGACGTTCAGAAACGCAGATAAATTCAAAGCAGCGGGCGATATCATTGAACCCCTCCTCTCTGGCTGTTTCCGAAAAACTGGGATACAAATTGTTCCACTCTTCATATTCCCCGGCTGCGGCAGCAGCGAGATTTTCAACTGTTGTTCCGATACATCCGGCAGGGAAGGAAGCGCGTATTTCCACTTCACCGCCGGTGAGGTACTTGAAAAAACGTTCTGCATGTTCCTTTTCCTGATCTGCCGTTTCGGCAAAAATATCAGCGATCTGCATGAAGCCCTCTTTCCGGGCTTGGGAGGCAAAATAGGTGTAACGGTTGCGGGCCTGGGATTCTCCGGCAAAAGCGCGGAGCAGATTGGTTTCGGTAAAAGTTCCGGCGATGTTTTTCATAGACTTTCTCCTCTTTTGATTTAACGGAGGGCAAACTCCCCCTATCGAATCAAAGTAGTCCAATATGCCGGAAAGTCAAATTTTTTTGTTGAGAAAAAAGATTTTACTCTGCATACACAGCAAACACGATAATGCCGTCGCTGTGTTCACCGTCAAAAGAAAGAGAGAATCTGTCGGCGGCAGCTTTATTGAGAGAAGCGGTCCACCATTTGGCAAGCATCAGTCCGGCAAGGGGATAGATCAGACCGGTACTGCTGAGCCGGATCGGCTCACATCCGGGATTGAAAATTGAGATTGCCTGCCCCGGAAACGAAGAAAACTCTGCTGACTCCAAAACTGGAAAAAAAATACCTGTATCGGTCAGAATCCTGATTTCGGGATGACTCTGTGCGAAATCTGTCAAAAGAGAGATATTGGCAATGGTGTGATCCTCTCGTTTTCCCGCAGCACCGAGAATCGTGATACGATCCCCCGGCACACACAAACTGCAGGTAAAACGGAAGGCTTTCTGAAGATCATTGGTATCCTGCTCCCGGATATGAATAAGTTTTTCCTTAAGCAACTCACGATATTCTTCGCTGAGACTGTCCATATCACCGACGACATAATCAAACTCTATCCCCCTTTCGACCAATCCGGCGGCGGCACTGTCACATGCCACAAGGAGATCGGCATTCTTCAACACGGCAAGGGGTTCGGGATGCACAGGAAAATCCCCGGCAGCCATAATCACATATTGTTTCATCCTCTTTTCCCTTCCGCATCTTTGTGCCAGCAGTAAGCAAAATAAAGACCACACAGAAGAAATATCCCCCACATGAGAAGGGTGGCAATGGAATTCCCTGACTCGCGGTAGACCTGCGCCCACATAAAAATGCTGATGCCATTGACCAGAGTCCAGCAGATCCACTGCTCGAAACAGCGCATGACACTCAGAACCATGGCAACGATGCTCAGCACCGTTGTGGCACTGTCAAGCAAAGGGGCACGGGCATTGAAACGTTCAAGCACAAGGGCGGCAGCGCCCCAGACAACAAGAGTAACAAGCAGACCTGCGCCTCTTAACGGCCAGGAAAGGACTCTTTTACGAACCTCCCCTTTTTCCGGATTGTAGTGGCGCATCCAGAAAAAGATCCCCACAAACTGCATGGGCAGATAATACCCCCAATTCAGCACCATATCGCCATAAATACGGCTTTGAAAGGCGATAAGTCCGTAGAGAAAAGAGTTGATGACGCCGAAAAGATAACAGCTGCTTTTGCCTTTGCCAGCCAGCAGTGTATACATGATGCCTGTAAGCGCACTGACGATCCCCATAAAGGAATCTCCGCCTGTTATGACGGTGATTATTACGATGGCAGCAAGAACAAGGGACATAAGAAGAAGCTCCACAATGTTCCAGTTGCGGAGTTCGTTGCGCACCAGTTCGCGCAGTGTTGATTTTATTTCACAGTAAGACATTATCTTTGCCCTTCATAAGTACATCAGCTATAATGTACACCCGAAGTGCTTAAAAAACAAGATAAAAATCGAGTAGGAGGGACTTTTGAGGGACAACCTCGCCAGTCCCGTCCTCTCACACCACCGTACGTGCCGTTCGGCATACGGCGGTTCAGTAACTTGTGTACAAATCTGCACCGTCTTTCCTGTCAGTTGCCCGCAAAG
>JAFWBQ010000134.1 GCA_017507125.1 Lentisphaeria bacterium | reverse complement strand
CATCGCCGCCATTGCCGCTGAAGGCGTGCCCGTTTACAGCGTCCTGTGGCCCGAAATGTACAAGGAACAGGCCTACACCGACCGCAAGGGCTTCGGTACTGTCGGCTATCCCTTCAACGATCCCCGCAGCCGCAACATCGACTACACCAAGTTCAACTGCAAGATGGCTAACTGGATGACCGACCGCACTATCAGCTTCTTCACCCATCCCGTCTACGACGAGTGCCACGTCCAGGCCATGATCGACGCCTTCAAGAAGGTCGCCGACGCCTACATGAAGTAAGGAACTTTGCAGCATGGCTAAAGTTAAATATGCGATCATCGGTTTCGGCGGTATTGCCGAAAACCGTGTTGCCAAAGAAGGTTACGCCTGCGACAAAGCCCGTTTCGCTCCCCTCAAGAGCGCGGAACTGGTGGGCGCATACGACCTCTTCGCCGGAAGAAAAGAGGCTGCGGCCGCTCTCGGTCTCAAATGGTATGACTCCATTGACGCCATTCTTGCCGACAAGGAAATCGACGCTGTCTACGTTGCCACCAACAACGCTTCCCACGCCGAAATCGCCCTCAAGGCTATGGAAGCCGGCAAGCATGTGATCGTGGAAAAACCCATCGCAACCAGTCCTGCCGATGCCAAAAAAATGGTGGATCTGGCTGCGAAAAAGAAACTTTGTCTTTCCGTTGACCACATGATGGTTTACAACGCCTATAACGTCATGGCGAAAAAGTATGTCCGCGCCGGTAAGCTGGGTGATGTGAACGACTGCTGTTTCCACATGGAATTTGCCTTCGGATACGATCCTGCTGAAGCTGCCACCTGGCGCTGCTCCAAGATCGAGGAAATGGGCGGTCCCATCGGTGACGTGGCCTCTCACTGCTTCTACGTTGCTGAGTACATTTTCGGCTCACGCATCGTTGAAGTCTGCTGCTGCTACCTGCCCAAGACCATGAATATCGTTGCTGAAGACGGTGCCTACATCAAGTTCACCATGGCAAACGGTATGAAGGGGTCTGTGAAGGTCGCTTTCAGCGAACCCCGCGGCGGTCTGGTTGGAACTCTTTCCAATCTGGGTTACGAAATCTACGGAACCGAGGGTGTGCTGCGCTCCTACGGCAGCATGTTCCAGCTTTCCGGTAAGGATGATGAACCCTACAAGATCCGTCTGGAAATGGAAACGGCCGCCGGAGTCCGCAAGCTCCATCCCCGGTCTTTCCCCAACATCTATCAGTCACTCATTGAGCATCACGCCGAATCTGTCCTCGCCGGCAAGGCGATCAACGCCAGAGAAGGCCTGCGCAATCTGCAGCTTTGCGAAGCAGCCCACAAGTCTGCTCAGCAGGGCGGCAAGGCTGTGGCTGTCAAGTAACACAAAAACAATTGTGTGCAAAGATTCCTCCGGACTTCAACGGCCGGGGGAGTTTTTGTATCTGTAAATCAAGGATTTTCTACTATGGTCAGAACAGGATTTGCTTCTCAGATCATCACTCCTCCGCGGGAGTTCCCTCTGGCTGGATATTTTAATAAACGTCCCAACCGGGGCGTTTACGATGATCTTTTTGTCAAAGTTCTTCTGGTTGAGAAAGAGGGCGTCACAGGCGGTTTTGTGATCTATGATCTCTGCGGATCAAGTCCGGATTTTTTCAATGCTTTGCGGTGCGCCGCCAAAGAGGCCGGACTTGACTTTGCTGACAATCTGATGGTCAGCTGCACCCATACCCATACCGGACCCGAGATCCGGCGCAACATCGACGCTCAGAAGCAGGCATACATTGATGAAATCATTGCCCAAACTGTGACAGCACTCAAAGAGGCTGCTGCCAACATGCGTGAAAGCTCCTTTGAAGCGGCTTCTGTGAATTCCAATCCCTACGCTTATGTCCGCCGTTTCTGGATGAAAAGCGGCAAAGTGATCACCAATCCCGGCAAGTGCAATCCCGACATCGTCAAGCCCGACGGTGACTATGACAGAACCATTTCCGCTGTGGCTGTGAAGCAGGAAGGGCGCATTGCCGCCATTCTGGTGAACCTTGCCAACCACGGCGACACCATCGGCGGCGATTTTGTCTCTGCCGACTGGTTCGGACGCATGGAGCGCGAGATCCAGTATCAGCTGGGTGAAGATGTCCCCGTCATGACTCTGACGGATTGTTCAGGCGACATCAACCACTTCGATGTGACCACCCTGCGGAACCAGACCAATTACAACGAGGCTCTGCGTATCGGCAGAGGCTACGGTCAGACCGTCTGCCAACTGCTCAAAAAACTGGAAAAAGTGGATGATTCAGAGTTGAGCTTCAAAAAGACTATCTTCAAGATGGCATACCGCACTGTGACGGCGCAGCAGCTTGCCGACGCCCGCAAAGTGCTTGAAACCATCCCTGAAGCCAGTCTGGATAACCGGGGCGATATGACCAGTGAGGACCTTGCCAAAGGGGATGCCACTGTCTTGCGTATGTTTGCCCAGCGTCTTCTCGGATGCGAAGGCAACGAAGGCAAGTTTCAGGAGTGCGAACTGCTGGCTCTGACTCTCAGCAAAGATCTTGCTTTCATTACGCTGCCCGGCGAACCTTTCAACGGTGTGGCTCAGGGGATCCGTGCCGCTTCTCCTTATAAGCGCACCCTTATCGCCACTCTTGCTCAGGGCAAATGCGGATATATCCCCATGCCCGAAAGTTTTGAGCGCGGCGGCTATGAAACAGAACCTTTTGCCACCAGCCCTGAAGTTGACACAGCCCCCAAACTTATTGCTGCGGCTCTGGAAACTTTGAACAAGTAAAATCTCTGCAAAGATATTTTACAGGAGTACCGGTAAGCAAAACGGTACTCCTGTTTTTTTTTTGCCTTGTACCCTTGAAAAATCACTTTCTCCGGCATATATTATCATGCAGTATTTGCTTCAGGTTCAAACAAGGGGAAATTATCTATGAATTATGCCAATCTCTACCAGAAAATACTTAACGGTCTCAACATGGAAGGGCTTCTGGCCGACATCAGCGCCATGACCGCTATTGAGCTGAAACATAATCACTCCGCCAACCGTGCCTCTGCCGATTTTGCCGCAGAACTTGCCCGCAAGGCAGGACTTGATGTGGAAATCGTGGAATTCCCTGTTGACGGGAAATCCGTTTTTCAGGATAAATTCATGCCCTATGCCTGGGAGTGTTCCAAAGGTAAACTCACCATTGAAAATATTCCCGCTGCCTTTGATGATCCTGTGATCGCAGATTATGAAAGGCATCCCTTTCATGTGATGCACGGCTCCGCAGGACTTCCTGAAGGCGGAAAATATTTCAAGCTCATCAGTTATTATGATCTTCTCAAAGGTGCCGATACTGACAATACTCTCTGTATGCTCCCTCCTGAGTGTCACCCCAGCGGCGACCAGCTCAGAAATGCCCTTGAGTTGGGATGTGCCGGTGTCGTCAGCGACTATCTGGTGAACCGTTACAACTCTCCTGACGGCATTCTCTGGGCAAATGGCAATACCAAAGGCAAAAGATGGCACTTTTCCTGTGCCGAGCCCAACTATGTGGGATTCTGTGTCTCACCCCGTACCGGTGACAAACTCCGGGAAGCTCTCAGAAAAGGTCTGGTCATGGTCAAAGCTGAATGCGACGCCAGAAGTTTTGAAGCGACTCTGCCCACTGTCACCGCCACTATCAAAGGACGCTCCGATGAAGAGGTGTGGCTCATTTCACATCTTTATGAACCCCTTGCCGATGACAACTCCTCAGGCGTCTGCGCCTGTATCGAGATCGCAAAACAGCTGAAAAAACTCATTACCGCAGGAGTTATCCCCCAGCCGGAACATACCTTGAGGATCGTTTTCTCTCTTGAGTTCCACGGCTTTGCCGCTTACACCGATCATATCAGAGGCAAAAAGGTTCTGGGGGCCATTAATATGGATGCCATGCCCCTCAGACACAATGAAAAAGCCATGCGTCTTTTCATGTCTCCGCCGCCTCTTGCATCTTCCGGCAACGCCCTTATGCGTGAAACCGTTTCTAAACTGGAACATCTCATTCCCTGGGAAATCAAAGAGTTTGCCTACGGCGATTTCCAGGACGATCAGGCTGTTTCAGATCCCATGGTGGGCGTTCCTGTGCTGTGGCCCATGCACCCCGGATGCGGCAGACACTGGCACAACTCCAGTCAGACCATTGACATCATCGCTCCCGAAAATCTGGCGGCGGCAGTGTGCTTTGTGGGCTGCTGGACAACTGCCATGCTTTCAGGAGTCAGCTCCGACGGTAAGGCTCTCGGAGATATCTATATTGAAACGCTCCGCCGCCTTGCCGGAAATGAATGTGTCCCCGCCGGAAAAGGCTCCCGCACCGCCGTTTCAAAAGCTGATTTCGCAGGCAAGGTCAACTACATTGTCAATATGCTTTCTTCTGAACTGGAAGAGTTGGGCCTTGATGATGAACAGAAAAAACTTGCTGCCGAAGCGGAATCTATTATTGCTTCTTACAAAGAACCTGCTGTTGAAGCCGGAACCGCCGTCACCACCTGGTTTGACGGAGCAAGCTCAACTGTGGTCACAAGACTTGTTCACGGGTTGCCTTACGATTTCTGCAAAAATCCCAAGCGGAAAGCCATCAGTTCCATCTACACCCCCACCGGCAGAGTTCTTGCCGCGTCGGATGGTAAAAAGAATTTGCAGCAGCTCATCCGTGAAACCGAATATCAACTGGGCAGACTTCTTTCTGAAGCAGAGATCAAGACCATTTGCCGCGAACTCAATGAACTGGAGCGTTACGGCTATGTGGCTCAGAATGTGAGCAACAGATTTTCCAAAGAGGATTTCAAAGCCCGGATCCGTGAGCTGGGAATTGAAAAAGGCGATTTGCTGATGGTTCATTCTGCACTGGCAGCTCTCGGCCCCAGTGCCGTCACTCCGACTGATATCAACGATATTCTTCTTGAGGCTGTCGGCAGCGAAGGTACTTTGATGATGCCTGCTTTTACCGGCCCCTACATCTACTTTGAAGGAGCCACGTTCCGTGATGGCACCTACCGCCCTGCTGAAAAGAATATGCGTGCCAATACCGGCTCCCTTGTGAACCAGCTGATGACCCGGCCGGAGTGTGTCCGCGACCGTCATACCACCCACGCTCTTGCCGGTATCGGCAAAGATGCCGCTGAGCTCCTTGCCAAACAGGGGCCCTTTGATCCCCCCACCGGTCTCAACAGCGCATGGCATGAATTTGCGCCCCGGAAAGGCAAGATCCTTTTTGTGGGCAGCGGCGTTGCCTGCAATACCTATCTGCATTACCTTGAGACCTGTCTTGACCTCTGGTATCTCGGATGCGCTGTTATCCGTTACCGGAACGAAAAGGGGTATTTGCAGAGTGCTCTCATTGAACAGCACCTGGGCGGATGCCGTGACTTCTACAAGGGATTGAAGTGCAAGTTCAATGACCGCGCCATAGCTGAAGGATTGGAGATCAAATATGTTTCTCTGGGCTATGCCGGACTTCATCTCATTGATGCTGAACAACTCTACAAAATTGGCAGTGAACTGCTTAAAGAGGATCCCGCTTTGCTCCTGTGTGACTCTGAGAAATGTCCCTTCTGCGTAAATGCCAAAGCGCGCTTGAAAGCGTAAGCTCAGAGTGGTGCTTTTGTGCCGGAGCCGCCGCCGGAGCCATCTTTGCTCCGGCGGCTCTCTTTCTCTGTCTCTTTCTTCCCCGCAGCCGTGCTCTGTGGGTTGCCGTGGGAACAATGCTGGTATTGGGATTCAAGTTGATGCCCCTTCTCTGGAGTCCTCCGGCATTTGAAACGTTTCTCAATGGCCGTGCTGCCACGGTCAGATATGAGATCAGGCTTGAGGATTTGCGCCTGAGTGAAGCTCCCGGTTTGGACGCTCCGGCTGTGGTCAGGGCGAAATTGATCAGATTCAAATTTGATCATCCGGATGAAAAAGAGCATATTTGCAGCGGCAATGTGATGGTCTTCTCCAATTATCCTCTGCCCCGGCGTTACGGCGCCATACTCTCCGGCAAAGGTGCTTTGATCCCGCCCGATCCGGGGCGTCCGCACCCGTCATGGCTTCTGCGCGCTGACAATTGGGAACTTAAAGGATTTCAAAATTCATGGCGCAGTTGCGTGCTGAAAATACGGGATAAACTTTTGGAGCGCCTTTGTTCCTCCATAAAAGATGATACGGCGCGCAATCTTGCGGCTGCTTTTTACCTGGGAACTACAGGCGGTATGAGTCCGGAACGACGCCGGGATTTTATTGCCGCAGGAACTGTCCATTTGTTTGCCGTGTCTGGTCTGCATGTGGGAATGGCTGCTCTGCTTTTGCTGTTGATTCTGCGTACCTTGCCTTTCAGATTCAGGTGTTTTACGGCTGCGGCAGGCGTTTGGGGATATGTACTTTTGACGGGAGCGGCACTCCCTGCTTTGCGGGCAGGGGTCATGATTGGACTCTTTCTTATTTGCCGGGGAATGCTTTTCCATACGCCGCCTTTGCGTCTCATGGGAGTTGCCGCAGGAGTCATTATTATTGCAGAACCTGATGCTTTGAGTTCAGTGGGATTTCACTACTCTTTTCTGATCACTGCCGTCCTGCTTCTGCTTTCGGAGCGGCTTCAGGAGTGGCGGCAGCTTGAAGGCAGACTTTTCACCATTATGCCCTGTACGCCCGGGAATCTTTTCAGACGCCGTCTTTTCAATTGGGGATTTTCTCTCAAAAGTGCGGTCATTTCCGGTATTGTCGCTGTATTGGCCGGCAGTGTCGTTTCTCTTTATCACAATCTGGCTCTGACTCCCGGAGCAGTGGCCGCCAACTGGTTCACCATGCCGGTTCTGGGATTCCTTTTTGCCTTGCTGCCCGTTAAATTGCTGCTTTCATTCACCACGCCTGAGCTTGACCGTTTTGCGGCACAGGTGATCGAAGGCATCTTCAGTTATTTACGCGCCATTTCTGCCATTGCTTCTGAACTTGCCGCTCCTTTTTACGCCTGTGCACCCGGAATAATCTTATCGGGTCTCATGGTGATTTTGTTGCTGCTGACCTTGCGTTTGAGAAATGCAAGAATTGCTTGTCTTTCAGGGATTGCTTTTTTGCTGCTTTTTCTCTCTGTTCCGTTGTATTCCCATTTTTCAAGTTCAAGGGTAACGGTCATATCATCTGACAGCTATCGGCCGCCTACCGTGGTGATTTCTGATAAAGGCTTGAATGAAGTATTTGTGGTCAATCCGGTGAGGGATCACAGTTTGCACATGGAGGAGGCATTGAAAAGAGCCGGAACAGCAAAAATCAAAGAAGTGGCCTTTTCGGCACCGCAAGTCCGCAATATGAACGGTTTGCTTCAAATGGCTCTGCGTTATCCGGTAGAAAGAGTGATCATGCCTCCTCTCACCGGAAGAAATTGGCAGTTCAAGGATCGGATCACTGAAAGCAACGGAAGCTATTCTTATGCTGAAGAGGGGAACGGAATGGGAATTTTGAGACTTTTCCGTGAAAAAAATAAATTTGCTATTGAATATCCGGATTCCGGAGTTATGTTAGATTGGAGACTTGAAATAAGTAATTGTGACAGGGGAAGAGAAATAAAATTCATCCGGCAGGGAAAAGAGGTCCGGTATCTCCTTCCGTGGAGCAATAAGAATGGAGTTTGGCAGCATGAGTGGTGAACGGAAAATGAAGATTTGCCATGTGATTACACGCATGATCGTGGGAGGCGCTCAGGAAAATACTCTCCTGACCGTAAAGGGACATATTGAAAAGGGGCATGAAGTGGTTCTCGTGACCGGATTTTCTCCGGGCAGGGAAGGGGAACTGCTTAAAAATGTGGAAATGCCCTCGTTTCCCATTGTGGAGATCCCGGAAATGGTACGCGAAATAAGTCCCTTTAAAGATTTGAAAGCTCTTTCACGGCTGCGGGAGTATTTCAAAAGAGAAAAGTTTGATGTGGTTCATACCCACAGTTCCAAAGCAGGAATCATCGGACGCATTGCTGCCAGACAGGCGGGAGTTCCCGTGATCGTCCATACAGTTCACGGTCAGGCATTCCATGCCTATGAAAAGCCGTTGAAGAAACGTCTTTACATTGCTGCCGAGTGGCTTGCAGCCAAATACTGTGACAAAATCTACGCTGTGGCTCAGGCTATGATCGATCAGTGTGTTGAAGCCAAAGTGGCGCCCCGGGAAAAATATATGGTGGTGTACAGCGGCATGGATACTGCCGCCTTTGCCAACGCCAGGCGCGATCCTGAACTGCGTAAAAATTTGGGCATCCCAGAAAACGCCAAAGTCGTGGCAACGGTAGCGCGTCTTTTCCCCATGAAGGGATATGAAGAGATGCTGCCTGCGGCGGCGCGATTGGCTGAAGAGTTTCCGGATCTTCATTTTCTGCCTGTGGGCGACGGTCCCATGTTTGACGAACTGCAGAAACAGATTGCAGAACTGGGGTTGACGGAGCGGTTCCACTTTGCCGGACTTGTCCCTCCCCACAAAGTGTGCGACTATATCGCGCAGGCGGATCTGCTGTGGCACTTGTCGCTTCACGAAGGATTGCCCCGGGCTGTGGTTCAGGCTCTTGCCGTGGGGATCCCCGCCATCGGCTACAAACTCGATGGAACACCTGAGGTGGTACTGAATGGGGAGACCGGCTTTGTCACCGCACCGCAGGATGTGGATGCCGTGGTCAAACACAGCAGTGAACTTCTGAGTGATGCCGAACTGCGTCAGAAAATGGGGAAAAACGGCAGAAATCTTGTGATTGAGCGTTTCGCATGGCGCCGCATGGCGGATATTCTTGAAGAGGAGTTTTTGACTCTGCTCAAAGAAAAGAGTGGAAAATAAACTTTTCTCTTTTTTGCGCTGTTACGGGAAAACCCGGTACAGATCATTTTTTCTGTATCGGGTTTTATGTTGAGAAAGTTCTCCGGAGTCTCCGGAAATTTATTTGACCAGACTTTCTTTCTGACGCTTCATCTGAGAACTGGTGGGAATAGCTTTTTTAGTATCTTTGATGACTTTTGAAGTCCCCTCCCGGAGCGACGTGACCGAAGAATTGACTTTTTTGTCGACGGCTTTTTTATTATTGGCGTAAAAATGATATGCTGCCGCGATTGCCGCAATAAGAACAAAAATATAAATCAGTTTCCGCACCATTGTGGTGGAATTGGTTTTTTTCTTCTCTGCCAGAACCTGGTCGGAGCGTCCCGTCATGGCAGCCGCTTTCGTCTGGCATTCAGTGGAACAGAAGTTGCAGGAGCCTTCTCTTTTTACACACTCTTCACAGACACTTCTGCCGCACACGGCACAGCGTGCAACGGCCTCTCTTTCACCGTGGAAGAAACAATTTGCCATAAGAATACCTCGCTTCAGGATTGTTGTGTTTTGTGCCGCCGGGGCAACCTGAACGTATTATAACTCCTGAAAAGAGTTTTTTCAAGCTCTTTTTGAGGAAAAACCTTTTTTTTTCAGCCGATGCACTCTTTCAATCCGGTGATGATCATCTGCACCGCAACGGCGGCGATGATGAGTCCCGTCAGACGGATCAGCGGCCCCAGAGCATGGACTTTGCCCAGAAAACGGTTGATGGCAGGTGAGAAAAGCATGATAATGAAGTTGATTCCGATAGCAAGAGAAAGCGCAAGTGAAGTGCTGAGAAGACCATGCTCCGCCGTTCCTGAGATAGCGGCGGCGATGGTTCCGGGACCTGCGATCAGAGGAGCCGCAAGGGGCACAAGGGAGATGTCGGTAAAGTTTTCTGGCATTCCGGGGGATTCTGATTTGGGGTGGAACCTGCCTTCGCGGACAGCACTCCAGCCGATCATGAAAACAATGAGACCGCCTGTCATACGCAAAGAGTAAAGTTCAACTCTGAAGATTCTGGTCAGCAGCAGATCGCCTGCTCCGGCAAGGATGATGAGGATCACCAATGCCGCAAGTGAAGATTTCCACGCCAGTTCAAAGATATGACGCCGCCCCAGCGGAGGATCGTAGGATGAGAGAAACATGACCTTGCTGACGGGATTGAGCAAAGCAAGAAGATAGAGGGCATTTTCTACCATCTTGGTGATAAATTCGATTTCGCCGGCTGCCAGACAGCTTGAGGTGATCATAAAATCCTTGATCCTTATAAATTTGATATTTCAATGACCGCTTCTTTCAAAAGCGCTTTCATGAGGGGGACAGAACGTGCTGCCGTATTGGTGATATCTTCCACTGAAAGGGGCGTTTCAGAAATTCCGGCTGCCATATTTGAAATGCAGGCGATTCCCCCCGTTTCCATGCCGCAGTGGACGGCTGCGATGGCTTCAGGAACTGTGGACATCCCCACCGCATCAGCTCCCAGGAGCTTCATGAGACGGATCTCTGCCGGTGTTTCAAACTGGGGCCCTGCGGTTTGCAGATAGACCCCTTTGTGCAAGGGGACTCCAGCCTTTTGGCCTGCCCGGAAGAGTGCGGTTTGAATACGTTTGGAGTAGACCTGACTCATGTCGGGAAAACGGACTCCCAGAAAATCATGGTTCTCACCCCGCAAAGGGGAGGGGACGCCGAATTTGATATGATCTTCAATGACCATGAAACTGCCGGGAGTGAACACAGGATTGATTCCTCCTGAAGCATTGGTCAGAATCACTTTTTTCACCCCCAGAAGACGCAATACACGCAAAGGCATGACGTTTTCTTCCACCGGGATCCCCTCATAGTAATGGAGTCTTCCCGCGGAAACCACCTTGACGCCGGCAAGGGTTCCGAAGACGAAGCGTCCTTTGTGGAACGTTGCCTGAGGAAAATCCGGGATATCAGCATATTCAACGGTCCGGGGCTCTTCAAAGGTATCAACGATCTCTTCCCACCCGGAACCGGGAATAATGGCGATTTCCGGAATAAAGTCCCCGACAGCCTTTTTCAGACAGGTAAGGGCATTATACAATCTTTTTTCCATGGGTTTGTAAACTCCGAACAAATGTTTGCCGTTTAATGTAACACTGAAAGCTCTTTTTTTCAAGCCGGACTTGCAAAAAAAGCATTATTGATGTATTTTATCCATAAACATTCAAGGAGTTTTTTTTATGAGTATCCCTGTAACTTTGTCCTATTTGGATGCCGCAGGCAATATGCACCTTGCCCCCGGCATCAGTGCCGCCCCCTCCCGGATTTCTTGATATTATTGACCAGACTCTGCTCCCCTGCGAACAGAAAAGGTTGAAACTGGAAACCCCCGAAGCCGTTTACGAAGCCATCAAACAGCTCCGGGTGCGTGGAGCACCTGCCATCGGTTGTTCCGCCGCCATCGGTGATGCGGGAGCTGCGCTCCTCTGCTCCAGGGCGCACGTCTGACGACGTGGGAACTGGCTGTTTCCGGTGTGGATGTGACCACCATCTGCGACTCCATGGCGTCCCAGGTCATACGGGAAGGAAAAGTGGGCGTTGTGATCGTTGGTGCCGACCGGGTCGCCGCCAACGGTGACACCGCATTCATCACCGAAAGAGGGATCCTGACAGAAATTTGAGAAAGCAATTTACATTCCTTGAAATTTTTTTAATTAAATGCTATATTTTAAGAGGTGTTCTCAGATTGTTGCCGAATTGTGGGAATTTGCCTGTAAGAAACAGTGGGAAATACCTTCTTGAAATTATAGATGAGGTGACGTTTTTGTTTCTCCAGTTGAATGGCGGCGGAAGGAATCATTAAACAAACGTGCATCAAAAATTTATCGGAATGACTTTTGTGAAACAAGGACGGAAAGAATGAAACGGGTTGCTTTACTGCTGGGGATAAACAAATACCGAGACCCCGGCATCCAGGATCTGCAGTGTGCCGGCAATGATGCCGGAGCTGTCAAAGAGATGCTTGATGAAAATGGATTTGAAACGCATCTTCTTTGTGATGAAGAGGTTATTCTTAACAATGTGACCGGGAAAATCAAAGAGATCTGCAAGCAGCTGTGTGCCGGAGACTTGTTCCTTTTCTATTTTTCAGGGCACGGCCATGAGATCGGTGACAATCATTATCTGCTGTGTCACGGGGCAATCAGGGTCACTTTGGATATCAATGCCGGCGGAGATGCTGTTCCTCTTGCCGCCGTTCGCCTCCTCAGTGAGTCTGGCTGTAAAACAGGCGTATACCGTCTTTTCGTTCTTGACTGCTGCCGGAGTTCTGTTCTTGCCGGTACAAAAGGAGGTGTTGGTTTTACCGGCAGAGGTATTGAGCTTGTGGCTGAAAATGACCATGGCGGTTACATTCCCCCTGTTATTTTGCGTTCCTGCGGTGCGGGACAGCAGGCCTATGAAGATCAAAAGCGCGGACATGGTTTCTTTTCCCTTGCTCTGCTTGATGCAGTACAGCAGAAAACGGTTTGCAGCTTTGACACTTTTTTCAGATCAGTAACGAATAAACTGACAGAATTCATTCATCCCGAACAGCAGCGGGCAACACTTACAGACTTTTCCGGCAGGCCCTTGCCTCTTTTTCCGCACTGGGCTGAGTCTCATGCTCAGCCGCACCCTCAGCCTCAGGCGGCTGTTTCTGATGATGCCAGAAAATTACTGCTCGAACTTCTGCTCGAAGCTCAAGAACTTGAGGCGAAATCCCGTGAGCTTGGCATAGACTTGAATTCCAATGCCGAATACCAGAGAAAAAGAAAACTTGCTGCGCTTGCCGATCAACGCAAAGATTGGGAAAATGCCGCAAGTTATCTTGCTCAGGCATCGCAGATTGCAAGGCCGCTTATTTCAGAAGCAGAAGCTCGCCGCAAAGCCGAAAAAGAGGCTCGTCGCAAAGCCGAAGAAGAGGCTCGCCGCAAAGCCGAAGAAGAGGCTCGCCGTAAAGCCGAAGAAGAGGCTCGCCGTAAAGCTCAAATTTGGCTTGATGCTCGAAAACAAGGTTTGAAATTCAGCGATGACCAAACTGTACTTTTAGGCTGTGATAATAAGGAACTTCAAGAAGCCGTGATCCCCGAAGGCGTGACGGAAATAGGCATTGGTGCTTTCAGGTTCTGCCGCAGTTTGACCAGCGTCACCATTCCCGAAGGCGTGACGGAAATAGGCATTGGTGCTTTCTATGGTTGCATCAGTTTGACCAGCGTCACCATTCCCGAAGGCGTGACGGAAATAGGCAATAGTGCTTTCAATGGTTGCAGCAGTTTGACCAGCGTCACCATTCCCGAAGGCGTGACGGAAATAGGCGTTTGGGCTTTTTCTGACTGCGACAGTTTGACCAGTGTCACCATTCCCGAAGGGGTGACGGAAATAGGGGAGAGTGCTTTCAATGGTTGCAGCAGTTTGACCAGCGTCACCATTCCTGCCAGTGTTAATATTGTTGGCGAAGATGCTTTTAAAGGGGTTCCTTGTTTAAAGCAGTTGGAGAAAAAATATCCTCATTTGTTCCCTAAAGCAGAGGAAGAAGCGCGTCGCAAAGCTGAGGAAGAAGCGCGTCGCAAAGCTGAGGAAGAAGCGCGTCGCAAAGCTGAGGAAGAGGCCCGCCGTAAAGCTCAAATTTGGCTTGATGCTCGAAAACAAGGTTTGAAATTCAGCGATGACCAAACTGTACTTTTAGGCTGTGATAATAAGGAACTTCAAGAAGCCGTGATCCCCGAAGGCGTGACGAGAATAGGCGCTTGGGCTTTCAAAAACTGCAGCAGTTTGACCAGCGTCACCATTCCCGAAGGCGTGACGGAAATAGGCAATAGAGCTTTCTGGGGTTGCAGCAGTTTGACCAGCGTCACCATTCCCAAAGGCGTGACGGAAATAGGCTATGCTGCTTTCTATGGTTGTAGCAGTTTGACCAGCGTCACCATTCCCAAAGGCGTGACGAAAATAGGCGATTATGCTTTCTCAGACTGCCGCAGTTTGACCAGCGTCACCATTCCCGAAGGCGTGACGGAAATAGGCAATAGTGCTTTCGATGATTGCATCAGTTTGACCAGCGTCACCATTCCTGAAAGCGTGACGGGAATAGGCATTGGTGCTTTCTATCGTTGCAGCAGTTTGACCAGCGTCACCATTCCCGAAGGCGTGACGGAAATAGGCAATAGTGCTTTCAATGGTTGCATCAGTTTGACCAGCGTCACCATTCCCGAAGGCGTGACGGAAATAGGCACTGGTGCTTTCTATGGTTGCAGCAGTTTGACCAGCGTCACCATTCCCGAAGGCGTGACAAAAATAGGCGATTATGCTTTCTATGGTTGCAGCAGTTGGACCAGTGTTGATTTGCCCGGCAGTGTGGATTCAGTGGGGAAAGAGGCATTTGCCGGTACTCCCTGCGAAAAGGAGCTCCGGAAAAACCGCTTGTTTTCTTTTTTTAGAGGTTTGTTCTCCTGATGTTGACAGCGCCTCTGAAGGTCTGAGCTTTCTGCTCTTTCCCGTAAGAGTCTCTTTCTGTGCCGGAAGAGGTTTGGAAGAGTGTCAGATAAGGAAATGTTTTCTCATCAAGGTATTTTTTTCTTGAAAGTCACCGGTTTTGGTGTTATATTATGAAAACGCCAATTCAATTTTAACAGGAGATTTGTAAAAATGGCAAATATGCACATCCTCCACGACAATGACGCTGATCTCAGCGTGCTCAACGGCAAGACCATTGCCGTCATCGGTTACGGCAGCCAGGGACGCGCCCAGGCTCTCTGTATGCGCGACTCCGGACTCAATGTTATTATCGGTATCCGTCCCGGAAAATCCTTTGATGCCGCCGTTCAGGATGGCTTCAAGGTCCTCAGCGTTACCGAAGCTGCCCGTGAAGCTGATATCATCCACATTCTGCTCCCCGATGAAATGCACGGTCCCGTCTACCGCGATGAGATCGCAGCCGAAGTCAAACCCGGCAAGACTCTTTCTTTCTCCCACGGTTTCAGCATCGTTTTCAAAGAGATCGTTCCCCCCGCCGGTGTGGACGTCATCATGGTCGCTCCCAAGAGCCCCGGAACCGAAGAGCGCAAGCGCTTTGTTGAAGGTTTCGGCGTCCCCGGACTGATTTCCGCCAAGGTCAATGCCTCCGGCAAGGCCCGCGAAGTGGCTCTCGCCATCGCCAAGGCTGAAGGTCTCACCCGCGCCGGTGTCCTTGAGTGCACCATGGAACAGGAAACCTACGAAGACCTCTTCGGCGAACAGAATGTGATCTGCGGCGGCGTGGTCGATCTGATGAAGTACGGCTTTGAAGTCCTGATCGAAGCCGGATATCCCCCGGAAATGGCATACTTTGAGTGCGTCCATGAGATGAAACTCATCGTTGATTTGATCTACGAAGGCGGCATCCAGAAGATGAACGCTGTTATTTCCAACACCGCTGAGTGGGGTGAATATGTCACCGGCGCTTATGTCATCACTCCTGATGTCAAACAGCGCATGAAAGAGGCTCTTGAGAAGATCGAAAACGGCACCTTTGCCCGCGAGTGGATCGCCGAAGCCCGCGCCGGTGCTCCCAACCTCAAAGCCAAACGCGAAGCTCTCGGTTCCCATCCTGTGGAAATCACCGGTGCCCGGATCCGTTCTCTCTTTGAGCGCAAGTAATTTGCCGCACCCGGTTTTAAAGGAAGGAGGTCTTGAATAAAAAAAGACCTCCTTTTTTCTCAATTAAAGGCTGGGTGTTTTATGTGCATCGACTTACGGAACAGCGTGACAAACTGCGGATTTCAAGTTCAGAAAAAAGAGGCAATTTCAAAACTCCTCAAAATTGTCAAAGCGCCCTCGCTTCGATCTGATAAAGGGAGCGTTTTCGGCTGTTACCTTGCAGGTAGCAGCCTCAAACTACCCTTTACAGCTCTTTGCGAATGACATCTTTGCCATT